>CBDUNP010000295.1:0-4391 GCA_965368605.1 uncultured bacterium
CGCCGGCGGCAACAAAGAACGCATGCCCGGCACGACCAGCAAGGGCTTCATCATCGAAGACACCAACGAAGAGTTCAACGGGCAGGACAGCGACTGGCACGGTGCCACCGTCGAGGGTCGGTACTTCCTGATGCTGGACCAGAACGCCTTCACCGGCGAGTACGTCATCAGCCCCTCGGAAACCAAGACCAACTGGACGTCTAACAAGATCAATTCCGACAACTACTCGTTCGCGCTGCTGAACATTCACAGCGACAACACCGTGACGGGGACCACGACCCGTCCGGACCAGACGGGCCGTGCTCGTGAGTGGAAGCAGTCGATCAACACCCAGGCGGTCCTGATCGCCGACCGTGCCCGGGTTGATGGTGGTACGGTGACTAATTCCAACTACGATGACATCTACAGCATCCACACGACCGAGGATGACGCTAAGTGGGCAGGCAGCGTCGGTCGCGGTGACGGCAGCGCCGCCTTCGAGAACGAAGATGCTCTGGACACCAAATACGGTTCGGCTGATAATATTGAGGCTGACCGCCTGTTCGAAGACCTACAGGACACCGGCAATGCTGACCTCGACGTCATCGGCAACACCGCGACCTGGCAGGTTAACAGCAACGCGCTGCTTGGTTTCGAAGGCGTTGGCTATGACGGCAACACCGCTGGTGAAGTTGCCAGCGAGTAAGCCGGGGTATGTTTCCCGGGTCGGGTGAGCCTGCTTACCTGACTACACTACAACATCCACACCGGCCGTCCTTCGGGGCGGCCGGTTTTCTTTTGCGCGGGCGGCGTAGTGGGGATTCGACTGGCGCGACAAGTCGCGGGGCTTCGTGGCGGGAGGTTTGGTGTGGGGGCGGTGGGTGCGAAAAGTTGTGGCGCTACAGGGTTAGGGTTTGGGCGTGTGGGAGGCGGGGTTCCGAGTGTGCCGTGCGGGGGGCTTGTCTTGACGTCGGGGCGCAGGGTCGGTATCAGTGGTCTATGGAACACAAAATACTCTGTGACGGCATCACCTTTGACGACGTCCTGCTGACCCCGGCTCGCAGCGAGGTCGTGCCCGCCCTGGCGGACACGTCGACCCGGCTGACCGCGAACGTCAGGCTCAACATCCCCCTGCTTTCGGCCCCGATGGACACGGTCACCGAGTCCTCGCTGGCGATCGCGCTGGCGCAGGAGGGCGGGCTTGGGTTCATCCACAAGAACCTGTCGATCGACCAGCAGGTCCGCGAGGTGACGAAGGTCAAGCGGTCGGCGAACGGCGTGATTACCGACCCGGTGACGCTGCCGCCGGACGCCCCGGCGAGCGTCGCCCGGGAGCTGATGGCCGAGCAGAACATCTCCGGCGTGCCGATCACGGTGGACGGCAAGACCAATGGGAAGGTCGTCGGGATCATTACCCGCCGGGACATGATGTTCCTGCCGGACGACGACAAGGCGATCAGCGAGGTGATGACCGGGGAGCCTCTGGTGACCGGGGAGCCGACGACGACGCTCGAGCAGGCCCTGGCGATCCTGAACAAGAACAAGGTCGAGAAGCTGCTGCTGGTGGACTCGGGGATGTGCCTGACGGGGCTGATCACGATGCGTGACATCGAGAAGCTGTCGCAGTTCCCGCTGGCGTGCCGGGACAGCCGGGGTCGGCTGCGGGTCGGGGCGGCGGTGGGGGTGCATCAGCTGGACCGGGTCGATGCGTTGATCAAGGCGGAGGTCGACGTGCTGGTGGTGGACTCGGCTCACGGGCACACGTCCAACGTGATCGATACGGTCAAGGCGGTGAAGGCGAAGCACAAGATCGACGTGGTCGCGGGCAACGTGGCGACGGAGCAGGGGGCGCGTGATCTGATCGAGGCGGGCGCGGACGCGGTGAAGGTCGGGATCGGGCCGGGCTCGATCTGCACGACACGGGTGGTGACGGGCGTGGGGGTGCCGCAGCTTACGGCGATCGCCAACGCCTGCCGGGCTGCGGACCCGCAAAGCGTCCCGGTGATCGCCGACGGGGGGATCAGGCACTCGGGGGACATCACCAAAGCGCTGGCGGCCGGGGCGTCGAGCGTGATGCTCGGGTCGCTGTTCGCGGGGCTGGACGAGTCCCCCGGTGAGATGGTGATCCACCACGGCCGACGCTACAAGACCTACCGGGGCATGGGCTCGCAGGGCGCGATGATGAAGGGGTCGGCCGACCGGTACAGCCAGAAGGGCCTGAAGCGCGACAAGATGGTGCCCGAGGGCGTGGAGGGGCGGGTGTCGTACCGTGGCCCGTTGTCGGATTTTGTGTATCAGATGGTCGGCGGGCTTAAGGCCGGGATGGGCTACTGCGGGACGCAGACGGTGGAACTGCTCCGCACCGAGGCCCGCTTCGTCCGGGTCAGCGGGGCATCGCTGATCGAGTCGCACCCGCACGACATCAGCATCACCAAGGAAAGCCCGAACTACACGGCCGAGGTGCGGGAGGAGTGAGGCTGGCGGCAGATCGATGATCGATGATCGGTGGGCGTTGGCTCAACGGTGATCAGACTCACCAGGGCCGGCACATTCATCTCTATGACGGCCGATGGTCCGTGCAACGCGTCACGCTTTATCGGTATTAAATGTGCGCGGCTGCGTTGCATCTTGTTATCCATTTACAGGGGCCATTCAGCGGACAAATAAACTTTTTATAAGCGGGTTGCGTTGGGCAGATAAAACAGATAATCTAGTCTCAACACATGCAGTGCCGATGGGTTAGTGGCGACGTAATTGAACGGTGAAACATCTCGACCGTTGAACACGGTTGGGGCGCTAAGAACAGGGCGGGCACCATGATTCGATGGTTGAGCGTCAGCGTGTGGGGGCTAGCACTGAGCATTATGCTCGGCGTGATGTTTGGGGCTGGGGGTTACACCTTCTATTACGCGGATGGGGCGTCTTACCTGTCGAACAACCCCGCGGCCTGCGCCAACTGCCACATCATGAACGACCAGTACGACAGCTGGCAGAAGGCGAGCCATCACGCGGTCGCGACCTGTAACGACTGCCACGTCCCGCACGGGTTGGTCAGGAAATACCTCTCCAAGGCCGAGAACGGCTACCAGCATTCCAAAGCCTTCACGCTCGAAAACTTCCACGAGCCTATCCAGATACGACAGGTCAACAAAGACGCCTTGCAGCAGAACTGCATCGACTGTCACCAGGAAGCGGTATCTCAGATCAAGAGCTATGCGGCGTCGCACGGCGAGGAAGCCAATTGCGTGCGCTGCCACCGGTCGGTCGGCCACGGCCCGACGAAATAACCCGGGGAATGAATCAGGAGAACATCATGCCTAAAGCCCCCCCCGTTGAACGTTCCGACTCGTCTTCCCCGGCCCCGGCCAAGTCGTCCAAGCTGCCATACCTGGTGGTGATCGTCATGGCGGCGGTGGTGACGGCGCTGGTGTTTATGCTGATAGGCAACATCGCCAAGCACAAGGCCGAGGCGGAGCAGGTGGTCTTCAAGATCGCCGACGTCGATGAGACGACGACCGACCCCAAAGAGTGGGGCAAGAACTTCCCGCGTCAGTACGACGGGTATCTCCGCACAGTCGATACCGAACGGACACGCTGGGGCGGCAGCGAGGCGTTCCAGCGGGTCGAGGAAGACCCGGACTGGCAGACACTGTTCGCCGGGTACGCTTTCAGCTTCGATTACCGCGAAGACCGTGGGCACGCCTACATGCTCTCCGATCAGCGGGAGACCGAGCGTGTGCATAAGGTGAAGCAGCCCGGTGCGTGCCTGCACTGTCACGCGTCGGATATCCCCGCGTACCGCAAGGCCGGGATTGAAAACGGAGCGCCTGGCGAGCTGACGGATGCGTTCAATAGTGCTCATGCACGCGAGCAGTTGCAGAAGGGGTTCGAGGTCGTTTGTGCGATGCCTTACGACGAGGCGACGGAGCTGGTGGAGCACCCCGTATCGTGTATCGACTGCCACGACCCCGAGACGATGCACCTGCGTGTGACCCGGCCGGGCTTTATCAACGGGATCCGTGTGCTGGCTGAGTCTTCGGACCCGGTGCCGCACCTGCCGAGCATCGAGCGTTGGCGCAAGGGCGACCGCAAGGAGCCCTACGAACCCAACACAATGGCGAGCCGGCAGGAGATGCGTTCGTTCGCCTGCGGGCAGTGCCACGTCGAGTACTACTTCAAGGGCGAGGGCAAACTGCTGACGTATCCCTGGCATAACGGGCTGAAGATGGAGCAGGCCGAGAAGTATTACGATGACGAGGGCTTCAAGGACTGGACCCACAAGACCGCCGGCTCGCCGATGCTGAAGGCCCAGCACCCCGAGTTTGAGATGTGGAGCCAGGGTATCCACGCACGGGCGGGGGTGTCCTGCTCCGACTGCCACATGCCCTACAAGCGTGAGGGCGCGATCAAGG
>CBDUNP010000296.1:0-4374 GCA_965368605.1 uncultured bacterium
CCCAGGCCGTTGTCGTAGCTGGTGACCTCACGGATGATGATGGCGGGCTCATCCTGAACGGTGTCAAAGAAGCCGCTTTCGATGATGAACAGGTCGCCGGTGAGGGGGTTGACGTGGAGACCCGCGACGTCGCCGTCGTTGGACGAGGGGTTCGCAACCGGGTTGTCGTCCAGGATGAAGACGTCTGAGCCCGCGCCGACGTTCATCTGCTTCAGGCCGTTGCCGGCGGTGCCGGTGAGGTTGTTAATCTCGAAGAAGGCGATCGGGTCGCCGGCCGAGCCGGGCTGGTCGTTTTCACCGATCCACAAGCCCAGGGTGCCGGTGGCGGGGTCGTTAACCAGGGCGGTCGAGACGTATTCGCCCAGGCCGACCGAGTCCATCATCGGGGAGCCGACGACGGTGGAGATCCAGGACTCGCTGGTGCCTTCGTTCCAGCCACCGTCACCGCCTGGTGAAGCCGGCGCGGTCGCCAGACCGGGGGAAGTGCTGACCCGAGAAATCACGCGGACCTGGGCATCGTTCGCCTGCGGGGCGTTGTCGATGTCGGTCTGGGCTGTAACCAGGTTGTTGACACGGTCGAGGACGACCAGGGTGTCCTGATCAACGAAGTCCAGGTGGGTGTCGATGTACGACGCGCCGCCGTTGGGGGCGAAGTCGTTGAAGGCGGGCTTGCTGATTTCGCCGATCTTATCGAGCACGCCGGGGAGGTCGACCTCGTTGGCGTTCGACGTGCTGCCGCTGTAGTACTGGCCGGGCGTGTTGATATAGGTGACGTAAGCGCCGCCCTGATTATTCACCCAGTCGTTATAAGCAAACTGGAAGTCGACCTTCAAGAGGTCGTAATCGCCCTCGGTATTGGACGACAGGCCGCCGTAGGTGATGTCGTCGGCATCGGGCGTGTAGAGCGTGCCCTGCGGGGCGTCACGGTCGATCGCCAGGATATAGGTGTCGCCGGTCGCCGGGTCGATCGTCATGCTCTGGACCGAGCGGGCGCTGCCGGTCGTGACCGGGTTGCCGATGACCAGCTGGGTGTTGGAGTCTTTCCAGCCCATGAACACGGCAAACATCGGCGAGGACATGTCGTCCGCGTCGTAGAAAACCACGCTCTTGCTGGAGTCGGAGTTGTTGGCGTCGTCGTCAAGGACGGCGATGAATCCGCCGGTGGGTTGCGCCATGACCGGCGCGGCAAAAGCCGCCGCAAACAACGCGGCGGTAACGGATGTAAAGACTCTGGGCAATTGCATTTCCAACCTCCTAAAAATAACTATTAGAAAAACGTTTCGTTTTACCGTTGCAGTCACAAGCCGGACTTAAATAACGGGCATCCGTGCCAACACCAATCCATAATGTTTCAATACAGGCGAATCAAAGCCTGAAGGTCATTTAATCTTGTCAGGGCTACCCGTCACGATGGAACCGGAGGGGAACCAGGGCTCGAGATTCTCAAGCGTGTAACCGCCGGACGGATGAGCCTCAGACGCCTTCATCGAGGTGCCGTGCCCATCAAAGTAAACGACGTTCAACCCGCCGCTGTGTCGGAACCCGAGGCGGAGAGAGGAGGTGAGTGGAACATCACCATTGCTGCCACCCTCGAACTCCCAGGGGCCGTTGTCGTAAGCAACCATGGGGCCGAACTCCATGTAGTTGCCACCACGGATCTGGTAGGGCTCGTCGTTATAATTCGTAGTTCGTTCAGCCGCCGTCCCCCAACCAACCACGTACCGGGCACCATCTTGCGCGGCGACTTTATTCGACGCGGGGCCGACCCGATCAAGGCGAGGGCGGTAGCCAACAGGGCTCTGGACAAACATTTCATTCTTAACATTAGGCATGTAACCAACATCCGCATCATTCAGGTGATGAAAGCCCAGTGTCGCGGTGTAGCTCTGATATTTCTGCTCACCCGCGAAGCCGCCTTCCGTGATTTCACCGTTCGAGGGACAACTCAATTCGTCGTTCGCGATCGCGACGATGCGGTCTTCACGATCAGATGGCAGGCCGAGAGAATCGCCAAGCGTTGGAGAGATCCAGTCCAGGTTCTGAACCGGGTTCGTAGAACCGTCCTGAGGCGTGATGCCTCCGCCTTGGGGCGTCATACCACTGGTGTACGGCCCAGCCAGCCAATCCTTGTTATTTGAGGCATAAATCGCGATCCCTTGCCCCATGCTGCGTTGATGGCCAAGGCAAACTGCTGATTGGGCCGACTTCCGGGCCGCCCCCAGTGCCGGCAGGAGGATGCCGACCAGCAGGGCGATGATGGAGATCACCACCAGCAGCTCGATGAGTGTGAATGCGTCCCGACGTGTTTCCCTGGTCATCATGTTCATATTGTTCATCCCTGTCTCTGATCGCGATGCGTGTCGTGTATAGCCTCAAAAATAGTGTGACACGCTAAACACTCCGTATTTCCGGGGAATCCGAGGGGGATTCGGGGGATCGGAGCGGCGCACCTCCACTATGACATGGCGTGGGTTGACTTTGAAACCAGACCCTACCTCCTAGATTGTACCCGCTTGAGTCGATTCGACGAACCCTAAAACCTACAGATTACATAAAACTCATTATCCCCAACCCCCTAAACCGCACGGTTGACCCGGATTCAACGGCTATCATCCGCGAGTTATCGGACGACACGTCAAAGTATCCGAAGGAATCCGGCCCCGCAGGTCCTGGGATACAGGCACGACCCGGTACTACGCAGCCCGATTATTATGAAATAACCTCATGCAAAAACACAAAAAAGGGCGGGCCCGGTAGGACCCACCCTTCAAGAATCAGTGTTTGAGCCTTGTGGGCTCGGATTTGATTACTTACGACGACGCAGCATCGCAGCGCCACCCAGGCCCATCAGCGCGAGGCTGGCTGGCTCGGGGACCATCGACGCGGCGAGGGCTTCGTCAAAGGTGGTGGCCAGGCCGACGCCGTTGACAGCGATCTCGTTGTCGGCGTCACCGCCGATGAAGTCCTGACGCAGGGCGATCGCGCTGAGGACGCTGCCGATGGCACCGGCGTTGGTGTCGCTGATGAAGCTACCGGCTTCGGAAGCCTCGTTCAGCCAGAGCTTGGATTCGCCCGTGGTGGGGTCAAAGGAGACGACGATGGTGTGCTCGACGCCGTAGTCGATGTCCGCGGTCTTGGCGACCAGGCCGCCGCTGGTGGCGGACAGGCCGATGGCAAACTTGCCGGCGGTGACGGATGGGTTAGCGATGTAGGCACGGCCACGGAAGGCGAAACCCGCACCAAAGAAGTGGGCGAAGTAGTCTTCGTTGACGGTGTCGTTGACCAGGTCTTTGTCGGTGACGGTGAACTTCATCGCGTAGTACCAGGTGTCGGTACCGCCGTTGTCAACGCCGCCGGCTGCCGCACGGTTGGCGTCTTCGCTGCCGGAGTTGTTGAGGATGGCCTGGCCGGAGACCACGTCGATGTTGTCATCGAAGGTCTCGCCGCTGTGGGGCACCCAGTTGCCGCCGGAGACGTTGTCGCCGGTGCCGTCGTTGATGGTCAGCTCGCCGTCGGGGTAATCAAACCCATCAGCAACGAGGGTGGCAGCCGAAGCCTGCTGCAGGCCCAGGCCCAGAGCCGCGATCGCGGCAAACGTCGTCAGTGCAAACTTACTCTTCATGGTCTCTTTCCTCTCCAAAAATAGAAAACGAACCGGTTAGTTAATCACAACACAAACCACGGGCATTACAGGCCCTGTGAGTCACACGCAGGAGACAGGCAAAATGACCGGAAAACCGCCTTAAAAAGACGTCCAGAGAAGCGCATACCAGTGTATGGGGTGCTCTCTCTCCTCCTTATCCGGTCACACGCCCTCCAGCACGTGACGGTTCTAGTATAACCGAACCGGCCGATACAACCATGCCCTTCTTGGACAATTAACCCAACTCTGACCAAAAAAGTGTCCTGGGGCCGGTTATGAGGGCTGGAGCATCCAGGGGAGGCAGGGGTCCAACAGGTCGGCGGACGCATAAAAAAGGGTGGGCCTGGATAGACCCACCCTCAAAAAACCTCGTTTTAAGCCCATAAATGGCGATTCATGGGCATGCTCGCTGAGATCAGCTGCGGCGAAGCATCGCCAGGACGCCCAAGCCCATCAGCGTGAGGCTGGCGGGCTCGGGGACGTAGGTGCCGACGGGCCTGGGCGAGGCCGTGGCCTAGCTGCACAACAAACGTAGCGTTCTGCCGGTCTAAACACGTTTTAAGACAACAGCAACAGACCACCATCCACCACGTCAAACTTGGCGGATGAACCCTCAGCCACCTCCCCGGCGATGATCGCCCGCCCCAGCCGGGTCTCGATCTCGTGCTGGAGGTATCGCTTCAACGGCCGGGCACCGTAGACCGGGTCGTAGCCCGCCTCGGCAACGTGAC
>CBDUNP010000297.1:0-4298 GCA_965368605.1 uncultured bacterium
GGCCAATGTAGCGGACGGTCTTGTAGTTCAGCGTGCGGACCTTGCCCTCGAGTGTCTCGCAGAGCGTGCCCAGCCCGCCGGACGTGTTGAACGCTTCGTAGCGCACGCCGTCCACGGAAAAATGCTCCAGGCCTTCCAGTGGCAGCACGTTGACCAGCTTCCCGTCGTAGATGGCTTCACACTCGTTGCAGTACTCGTTAATCAGCCCGTCGGTGCTCCAGGTCAGGTTGTACTTCAACGCGTTCGATGGATACAAAGGCAACGCACCGACACGCATCGTCACGGTGTCCAGCGAATCCATCCGTGTCGCCAGGTCGTGCGCCACGATGCTGACAAACCCGGGAGCGAGGCCGCACTGAGGCATGAAGATCTGCCCGGGCTTGGCGTCCTTGGCTACGGCCATGACTTTCTTGGTCGTTTGTACGTCTTCGGTCAGGTCGAAGTAGCTCACGCCGGCCTTGAGCGCGGCTTCCGCGATCGGGGGGTTGTGAGCGAACGACAACGCGGACAGCACCGAGTCGCGGTCCTTCATCGCGGACAGCAGGGCGTTCGGATCGGTCGCGTCGAGCTTGAGCGTTTCCACGTCTGCGAGCTTCGCCAGCCGATCCAGCGACCCCTGGTCCACGTCGGCGACTCGCACGTCAAAGTCGCCTGTCTTGGACAGGTAGTTCGCGATCGCCACGCCGATCTTCCCGGCACCCATCAACAACACTCGATGCATCTTGGCCTCTTTTCAACCGAAGGAAACAGGATCACTCAAGCCGGGCCCAAACACCCGGCCGAGCCGGATATTATATAACCTTCCGGGCGGCACGAACACCCCTTTTAATTGATCTAAACCACGATTCCGCCCAAACATCCAGCCTATCGCCCCTCCCGGAGCGGTCGGTACACCGGCTGCAACGACACCACACCCCACCCCCCAGCTTTCATCGGCTGAACTATATATGCGATTGAAATGTATCCCCGCCCCAGGAGTCTAAATACCGGTGGTCAGGACGCCTAATACACCCCGCCCGGTACCCCGCCTCAGCCTCAACTCACCGCGTTGGATAAAGCAGATATTTCATCCGAGACTTGCGGAACGCCTCGCTGTCTTGACGCCATTGCGCAAACAGCCCATCCAGCGGCGCGCCTTCCATCAGCAGCATCCTGGCCCTGTTCGTCCCGGTCGCGATATCGAACGACCTGTCCCGACTGCCATCGCCGAAGATAAACTCGCCGCCTAAAGCCTGCGCCAACTTAAAGTTCGTCTCGACCAGGTTCACCGTTCTGTCAAGATCAATATAAACCTGTACCCCTTGACAGACCTCGCCCTTGAACCGGCTGTAGAAAGGCTTGAACCAGACCGGGCGGAACTTCAAACCCAGGGGCGCATTCGTCGACATGGTCGCGATCACGTCCCGATTCAACACCTTCTTGTAGTACTCCCCGGGCGACGTCCAGCGATGATTCAACGCATCCGCCAGCACCTCCCCATCCACACCCGGCGCGCCGAACAACTCAAACGGCTGGGTGTATCCCACGCCGATCGACACCGTATTCAATTCCCCTACGATCCCCGTCGCGACGTAATACGCACACGCGTCTGCATTCGGAATATGTGGCGAAGTCATCACCCACTTCAGACCCGTGTCTTCCCAACGCATCGACCGATCCCAACCCACCATCTTCACCACCGCCAGCTTCTCATAGTCCGGCGTGTACTTATCCTTCACCAAATAAGCCAGCTCCCCCATGGTCATCCCGTGCACGTAAGGCACCGCGATATGCGAAATAAAAGACTCAAACCCCTCCTCGACCATCCCACCCTCGATCCGCTCACCGCCAAGCGGGTTCGGCCGATCCAGCACGACAAACTCGATATCCTCCTCCGCACAGGCCTCCATGCACGCACGCATCGTGCTGACATAGGTATAACTCCGCGCACCGATATCCTGAAGATCAAAGACCAGAACGTCCAATCCTTCAAGCATCGTCTTGGTCGGTTTGCGGCTGCTGCCGTAGAGCGAGTAGGCCGGCAGGCCCGTGCGTGGATCAACCCGATCCGCGATCTTGTCACCCGCGTACTCATCCCCAAACACCCCGTGCTCCGGCCCAAATAACGCGACCAGATCAAACGTTTTCGTGTTATGGAACAGCGAAGCAGTGCTCTTGAACCAACTGTCCCGGCTCGCCGGGTGCGCGACCAGGCCCACACGTTTGCCGCGCAGAAGTTCGTAGCTATCTTCGCGCAGCACATCAATCCCGAGCTTGACCACCTGGCCGAAACTCGGCGTGCAGAAACACAATACAACCAGTAAACCCGCCAGCGACTTTGTTATCCGTGACATGCCGATACTCCCGTTGCCCCGGCGATGATTGGTGTCTCACCCCCAGCATACACCGACAGCCGGGCTTGCGGTATCATCAATCCCATGCAAGACAATACCCAAACCATCGCCGTGCCCATTATGCGTTTGCCTAATAATGACGACGTCCCCCTCCCGGACTACCAGTCCGAGCACGCCGCAGGCATGGACCTGCACGCCGCCGTCGAAGACACCGTCACCATCCCCGCAGGTGAAATCAGATTGATCCCCTGCGGGTTCGCCATGGCGGTCCCCGTCGGCTACGAGGCCCAGGTCCGCCCGCGCTCAGGGATCGCCACCAAGTTCGGCATCTCCATGCCCAACGCGCCCGGCACCATCGACGCCGACTACCGAGGACAGGTCATGGTCCCACTGATCAACCACAGCAGCCAGCCGTTCGACGTCACTCGCACGATGCGCATCGCTCAGATGATTATTAAACCCGTGCCCCGCACACAATGGCAGGTAGTCACAGAACTCCCGTCTACCGATCGAGGCGATGGAGGGTTTGGGCATACGGGCAGCTAGAGCCGCCTGATACAAGATGTGTTAAATGGTTTTAGTGGCCTTCAGCGGCGCCGAACGCTGCCAAGCATGAGCCCGCCTAACGTCATCATCATCAGCGACGCCGGCTCGGGGACACGGGTAAAGGCGATGTTATCCACCAGCCCTTCGTTCACATTCGCCGTGACGCGGATCTCGTCGAACACGATGCCGGTAAACCCCAGGTATGACGTGGCCGCCACGTTGTAGTGAACCGACTGATTGAACGACTCCTGCACAACACCATTATTCAAGGCCTCAACCAAGACGGTCGTCGGATTCTTGGCGTAGCCGAACGTGGCCTCGGTCACGTCGCTGTCGAAGAAAATCGAGAACGGGATCCCCTCAGACACGCCGACGTAGTCGTCATCAATCCCGGGGAAGTTTGTGCTGCCCTGTGAATTGTATTGATGCCCCGGAGACAGCGTGACGCCTAAGAAAGCAAACTGATTGGTAATCACCGTATCCGAAGGGAACGTGAGCTCACTGAACGTGATCCATTGATCGGGGTTCGCAAGCCCTGAGTCTGACACGATCGGTGCTGCAACAGCGCTCGGCGAAACCAGCACAGCCGTCGCCAGCGCAGCCGCACAAGACAAAGCCCTCAGCCAACCGGCCTTGATAATGTTGAGAGCCCCACCCGACAATGTTATTAAACTCTTGGCCTTGTGCATGATCAGCCTCCTTCGTGCCCTGAAATAGCCCTGGAAAACGCGACGCATGACCCATACAGTTCATACGACATGACCAAATATCGGCCATATCCGCACCTATCTGAGGTGATCATGTACGTGAATATCACGGGACAACAAGGCACGGATATGCGCCGGGGCGTCCAATAATGGTCCCGAGAATTCGGGAATGCCGCAGGCTGAGTGTGTCAACCACGCCGACGTTATTGGAACATGGAACCTGCGCACCGATTCAGAACATCGTGGGCATCTGAAACAGATTGAATAGCGATTGACTGGACTCAGGCGGAAGCGATCTTTCCTACCAGATGCCGGCCCACCGCCAGGTTGTATCGCAGCGCATCACCCAATAACTCTGCCGGGACGCGTTGTAAACCCGAGTGGGTCTCGAACGTGAACGGCCCGGGGAAGTTGATCTCGCGTAAACCCGCAGTGACGCCGTCCCAATCGACGCCGGGGTTTTCAATGCTATAGGGCAGGACGTGGTCGTCGCGATCTTCACCGGTGCGGGTTTCCTGGATGTGGATCGCTTTGAGGCGTTTGCCGAGCATGACGATGCCGTCGTGCTGGTTTTGCAAGTTCATGTGTGCATGGCCGGTATCCCAGCAAGCGCCCATCAGCGGATGGTTCAGCGCGTCGATCAAGGCGCACTGCTCTTGCGGGATGCCCGCGAAATACCGTTGGCAACCGCGCGTCTGCGCGTAGTGGTCGA
>CBDUNP010000298.1:0-4297 GCA_965368605.1 uncultured bacterium
CGGCGGCGCAGGGCACCAGTCAGCTTCTGATCTGGGCGATTGTGCTTTTCGGGATGGCGATTGCGTTCTTCATCGCGGAGGTCTTCGTGCCGTCCGGCGGATTGCTGGGAGCCTGCGCGGCGCTGTGTCTGATCGGCGGGGTCGTGATGTTGTTTGGGGTCGATACCACTGTCGGGCTGATCGGCCTGATCATCTCACTGATCGCGATCCCGTTTGCCCTGATGCTGGCACTGAAGATCTGGCCCAGCACGCCGATCGGCAAGGCGCTCACGCTAGGCAGCAACGAAGACAAAGAATCCGCTTACGACGGGCAGGTCACGCCCCCATCCGAGCAGAGCAAGCACGCTCTCCCGGTTCAGGTCGGCACCCTCGGGGAGACACTCACCGAGCTGCGCCCGGTCGGGACCTGCCTGCTGAATAACCAGCGTCTGGAATGTCTTTCAGAGGCCGGCGTGATCGAGAAGGGAACCCGGGTCAGAGTCGTGGCCGCCGACGGGATGCAGATCAAGGTCCGCCCACAGAACCCGGATTGATCTTAGATCGCTTCGTCATCCCCACCCAGCGCCGCGATGCGGTCTTGGGCCGGGTCAACGTGGCTGATACGGATACCGAAGTTCTCCCCGACCTTGACGGCCTGACCCGAGCCGATGGACTTGTTGTTGACCATCAGGTTCAGGTCGCTGTCGGCGGGCCTCTCAAGCTCCATGATCGCGCCGGGGCCTAAGGACAGGACATCCTCGACGGCCATCCGGCATTCGCCGACCATCACCAGCACGGGGACTTTGAGTTTAAGGATCGTGTCGATTTCGGTACTCATCGATAGTCTCATCGGCTATCGCGGGCCGGAATCTTCGATCTGGTGTCTTACCCCGGACGGATCGCCACAAAGCGGCACAATCGGCCAGAATACGCCACGTGGCCGCGGCGGCTAAACAGGACCGCTGCCGATGAATTGAGTACATGCTGAATAAACGCTTGCGGTTTAGCGTCCCCTAATCCCCACCGAACGCCTGCTCCGCCAGGTCCACCGCCTTGCCCAGTGCGGCGGCCTTGTTGACCGTTTCCTGATGCTCCGCGTCCGGGTCGCTGTCGGCGACGATCCCGCCGCCGGCCTGGATATGCACGTTCCAGGTACCCGCCCCACCCGATACCCCAGGCTTCCCGGGGGTGACGACCATCGTCCGCAGCGCGATCGCCATGTCCAGGTTGCCCCGGAAGTCCGCGTACCCGACCGCCCCGGCATACGGCCCGCGGCGGGTCGCTTCCAGCTCATCAATGATCTGCATCGCCCGGATCTTCGGCGCCCCGCTGACCGTCCCCACCGGCAGCGTCACTCGCAGCGCGTCCCAGGCGCTTAGCCCCTCTTTGAGCCTCCCCGTCACCGTCGAGGAGATGTGCATCACGTGGCTGTACCGCTCGACCGTCATCAGCTCCGCCAGTGCGATCGACCCGGCCTCGGCGACCCGGCCGACGTCGTTGCGGTGCAGGTCCACCAGCATGATGTGCTCGGCCCGGTCCTTGGGGTCATCCAGCAGCTCGCGCTCCAGCGCCTGATCCTCAGCCGCGTCGCTGCCCCGCCGGCGTGTCCCGGCCAACGGTCGGCTGGTGATCATCCGGTCTTCGACTTTGCACAGAATCTCCGGGCTGGAGCCGACCAGCATCCCGCCATCGATCTGAAGATAGAACATGTAAGGCGACGGGTTCACCACACGCAGCGAACGGTAAATATCGAATGGGTCCACCTTCGTTGTCAGGTCGAACCGCTGGCTGGGCACGATCTGAAACGCATCGCCCGCGCCGATATATCGCTTGCAGACCTCGACGGCCTTCTGATACCCGCCATCGCCCAGCGTGCTCGTCGGCAGCTTGCGCGGGGGTGAGTTCAGGTCGATATGCCCGGCCGGCAGTTCCCCACCCTGCTCATCGGCGTGGGGCTTGAGGAGTCGGGTACACAGCTCGTCCAGCCTTGCCTGCCCGGCGGCATAACCAGCCTCGGCCGAGTCGTACTCATCCACCATCACGTGCGTAACCACCAGCACAGCCTTCTGCGCCTGATCGAAGACCACGACCTCGTTGTAGAGCTGCATGTGCAGGTCCGGCAGGCCCCGGTCGTCCGGCGGCGGCGAAGACAGCTTCTCGCCTTCCAGGTAACGCACCGTGTCATAGCCGGCATAGCCGACCCACCCGCCGGTAAACTCCGGCAGCCCCGGGAGGTCCACCGGCTGCCACGCCGAGGTCACACGATCCATCTCCAGTAACGGGTCATCGCTGCGGAACGTTCGGCTGTTCGCGCTGTCTTTATGGTCCCGGTATTCCACGTCGTATTCCCGGGCGACCACCTCGGCGATCGGCTGCGCCCCCAGGTAGCTGTACCGGCCGATCTGGTCCCCGCCTACCACCGACTCCAGCAGGAAGCTGGGTGCCAGCCGGTCATCCGGCCGAACCAGCCGACGGTACGCCAGCACGGGCGTCAGGGCGTCGCTGAACAGTCGGCGGAACATCGGCACGATCAGCCGTCGGCCCGGGGCGGGCTGGGTCTGGGTCAGCTTCGTAAACGTGGCTAGGTCGGGTCGGTTCAGGGTCATGGTCTTTGCCGGGGAGAGCCGGGGGACTTCCGGGGAGCTTCCGGGGGCCGGGGGCTGTGGTGCCTTCTATATCGGCTGCAACGGTATCCCGGTACACGGTGGATCAATCAGAACTTTTGTGCCCGTCCCGATTTGGGCGGACAGCCATTGGCCGATAGTCTATAGGGGTCCGCCCCGGCCCGCACCCCCGGATACGACCCCGGACTCGCCCCCGGATGTGATCCCGGGTCAGCCTCCGGATATCACCTCCCGGGCCAGGCACACGGGTCCGACCGCCGTATCAGCTCGACAGGGAAGCACTCGGATGAAGATCGAAACATTCCTCGCACACTACCGCATCGGTGAAAACCCCTTCGGGGCCGAGGAAGCGCGCAACGACCCGGTCTTCGATCGGCTCATCCAGAACGACCTGTCCCACCCCGAGTTTGGCAAGGTGCTTGGCCAGGTCGACCGCCCGGGCACCAGCGTCGTCTTCGGCGAAAAGGGCAGCGGCAAGACCGCCATCCGCATCATGCTCGCCAATCAGATCGCAAGGCACAACGAGAGCCATCCGGATAGCCGGGTCCTGGTTGTCCCCTACGACGACCTGAACCCCGTGCTGGACCGCCTGCTCGCGGTCAACGGCCAGAGCCCCGAGGCCACGTTCGATGCCATCCGGCTCGAAGACCATCAGGACGCGATCCTCTCCGTCGCGGTATCTCGGCTCAACGACCTGATCCTCGGCGAACAGACCCAGTCCGACACCGACACCGATGCCAAAGTCACCATCCAACGCGAACTCAAAAAACGCCTGCGCAAACTGCCGCGGCGCTCGCGTATCGACCTGGCGGTGCTGACCGCACTGTACGACCAGCCCAAGACCGGCTCGGGCATCAACCGTTGGGCCAGGCTCCGCCGCAGGTTCAAACTCGGCTGGTTCGAGCCCGTCCCCTGGACCTGGGTCGGCAGCGCGCTGGCTATGCTCGCCGCCATTGGCTTGAGCTTCACACTCTGGTGGTTGGGCGACTCGGCGGACAAACCGATCTGGCTGATCCCCGCGCTGGGTGTCAGCATCGCGGCCGCGGTCATCCTCGGGCTGATGGCGTCTGTCTCGACGCTGCGCCGGTGGTCGCTCTGCAAAGAAGTCCTCGAGCAGATGCCCGCCATCCGACGTTCGTCCAGCGAGCTGTCCAGCATGTTCGAGGATTTAGGCAGCGCCAGGCTCCACGGCCACCCCCTGCCCACCGGGCTCAGCGACAAGAGCAGCGACAGCCGATACCAACTCACCCGCCGATTCATTGAAGCCATCAACGAGCTTGGTTTCGCAGGGATGGTTGTATTAGTTGATCGCGTGGACGAACCAACCCTGATCCACGGCAAGCCCGACCGCATGCGCTCGGTCATCTGGCCCATGCTCGATAACAAGTTCCTCCAGCAGAAGGGCGTCGGCATCAAGCTGTTGCTGCCGTTGGACCTGCGCCACCTGATCCACCGCGAGACCCCCGCCTTCTTTGAGGAGGCACGGCTGGACAAGCAGCACCTGATCGACCGCCTGACCTGGTCCGGGGCCACCCTTTACGACATCTGCACCAACCGCCTGCACGCCTGCCAAAGCGCTCCCGCAGCAGGCTCGGACAAACCGATCCAGCTTATGGACCTGTTTCAAGCCGACGTCTCCCGTGACGCTGTGATCGATTCTCTGGACCAGATGCAGCAGCCCCGCGACGCCTTCA
>CBDUNP010000299.1:0-4292 GCA_965368605.1 uncultured bacterium
CCCTGAAGCCACAGCGCCGCGTAGAGCAGCCCCAGGATCATCGTGATCCAGGCGTAAAACATCTGTGTCGATCGGCCGTAGCGCAGGTGGATGATCTCCGGCGCGGTGATACATCGCAGCTGCCGGAACCAGGGTGCCAAAAAGAGGAACGCCAGGAAGAACCCGATGGCGTTGCCCAGGAAGATGATCGTCACGCCGAACCCGCTCTCAAACGCGGCCCCGGCCATCGCCGTAAACGTCACCGCGCTGAACGACGTCATAAACGCGCTGGACCCCACTAGCCACCACGTCCCCTTGCAGCCGTTGCGGAAGTAGTCGCTGACGTTGCTGTTGAACTTCTTGAAGACCAGCCCGACGGTGACGAGGATGGCTAAGTACGCGCCGATGACGATGTACTCGATCGTCCTGGCATCGATTCCGGAGTCGGGCATAGGTATTCTCTATATCGGTCTGAGATTTAAGGAAGGCGGCGGCACGCTTCTCTCGCACGCCGCCGCCTTGACTTAGGCTTATGATTGACCACCTGGCTTGCAAGTGGATCCATGCGGTAGACATCCAGATTAGCTGTCTAACCCGCCGACGTAGGCCTCGAGATTCTCGTCGTACTCGAGTTCTTCGCGGCCGTCTGGGTCGCGGGTCGCCTTGGCGGCCTCTTCCTTGGAGAGGCTGCTGGCGCTGCCGTCGAACTTGGCGACGTTGATGCTGTCGCCACGGTGGCGGTCCACGTCGCCGTTATCCCAGAGCGGGATATCCGGATCGCTTAGGTGCGGCTGGGCCTTGGGCCACCACAGCGCACCGCCTGTGTTGCGTGGGTTGGCGTGCCATTCGTTGCTGTCGACGGTCAGGGCACGTGAACTGGCGGCGATGGCGTCGTCAAAGCGCCAGTAACTCGTCAGCACATACGTGTTTTGATAACCGACCGGATTGTATTGCGGGTCCTCCTGGCTGGTCGCTACAAAACCGGCTTTGCCCGCCTGGGGGTCTCGGGACCCACGGAGGTGACGGTTCATGCCGTAACCCATCTTGTCGGAGCTGCCCGGGGCGATCGTCGGGTCGGCGTAGATCGGGTAATTCGACAAGAAGGATGGGCAGGTGAAGGTCTCGTTAAAGAACTGACTCCGGCCGGACGAAGCGCCGGCGGCGGCACGCTTCTCACCCGCCTGTTCCAAGGCGAGGACCTCGAACCAGAAAACATTGCCCGCGCCTAAGTGTGAGCCCAGGCTCGACAGCAGGGAATTGAAGCCCGCGTCGCCGGCTTTCCACTGCGCCAGCGGAACGATGTAGTCCTTGTGGTCGGTCCCGTAGATGGCGTGCATGACACCGACCTGACGCTCGTTGCTCAGACAGGTCATGGTCTTGGCCGCTTCACGGGCGGCGCCCAGGGCCGGGAGGAGGATGCCGATCAACAAAGCAATGATCGAGATCACGACGAGTAGTTCGATAAGGGTGAAAGCCCTGGTCTTTGCGGACATTTCGAGTCTCCAAGTTGCGTGACAACGTTTAGTGTGCGAGTCGGTCGCCCGCATCGCCGCGGGCTAAGGAAAGCGGTCGCCCGCCGTTAAGCGGGCCACCGCGGAGGATCATTTAGATCAGCGGCGACGCTTCAGCGTGGCCAGTGCACCGACGCTCAGCAGAGCGATCGAGGCGGGTTCGGGAACATTGGCGCCCGCGTTCGGGGGCGTGCCGGCGTTCCAGTTGCCAAGGACCGCGTTGAGGTCGTCGATGCCGACAAAGCCGTCACCCGATGGGTCGGCCAGGGGGTTGGCAGGTGGTACGTTCTGGTTCCAGTTGGCCAGGACGATGTTCAGGTCGTTGATGCCGACGAAGCCGTCGCCATCGAGGTCGCCGACGAGGCCGGCCCCACAACCACCGAGACATTCCTCAAGGATGAGGTTGTCGATGATCATGTCGAAGTCCTGCTCAGGGTCGCCGCTGGAGTTGCGGAAGCCGATGTAGTCCCAGACGTCGCTCTGTACGCCGTCCTGATCCGGGATGGGGTTCAGCGGGTCGCCGGCGTCTTCTTCATCGCCGAAGCTCCAGGAACCGACGACTGCACCGCTGGCGTCGAGCTCGTTAACGGTGACGGTCGCGGTGATCAGCCCGGCCGAGTCGCCCTGGAAAGCGGCGGCTACGGAGCGGACCAGCGAGAACTCGATGTTGTAGACCTTGCCGGTCTTCAGCAGCGGGAAGAAGCTGCTGGGGTCGCCGAGCGTGCCGTCGGGTGTGCTCGCGACGGTGTCCTGGTCGGAGCCTTCCAGGAAGTTCTGCTCGCCTCCGACACCATTGGGGTTGACTTCTTCCGCGATACGGTTGAGGTCGCCGGTGAACAGCGGCACGCCCGAACCCGGGGTGGTTTCTGAGAAGTCCTCATCACCGATGTAGAGCTTGGCGAACCAGCCGTGGTCGCCGTTAGCGCCGGGCTGTGTCCCGCCGCCGGAGAAGTCGCCACGGAAGTGGCCGTTCTCCTGGCCCCAGACCGCAGACGAGGCGCCCAGCGGCCCCGCGAAAGCGTGGGTCGAGCCGAGCTGGTGGTCGGTGTCCTGGAACAGACCGAAGCGGAGCTGCGCCAGATCGGGAAGCACGGGGGTGTTGGCGTTGGGGGCGGACTCCCAGATGCGCCAGTCGAAGCTGACCTTGACCTCGTCGCCGACGTTCAGGCCGAGCGTCAGACGCTGGTCATTGGCGACGCCGGGGGTCGGGGTGGGGTCGAAGAAACCGGTGTGTGAGGTCGCTCGGCCCTTGCCCTCCAGGCTCAGCGCCAGGCCGGAGTTGATGTTAACACTGTCGGGGAGACCGCCAGGCGTATCGTTCACGATCGATCCGTTGGACTTGGGGTCCTGGGACAACCCGGACGTAAAGCCCTGCGAGGCGTGCCAACGCAGGCCCGTGCTGGGGAGCCCGGGGTCAGACACCTCGTTAATCGGGTTGGGGAACGACAGGTTGGCCGGGGTATACTGGCCGATGACACCGTCGAGGTTCACGTCGACGTCTTCAATGGCGTAGCCAAGGTTGTCAAGGTCCGCATCCTCGAAGTCGTCCGAGAAGACGACGGTCGCGGAAGCGCCACTGGCGCAAAGCAGCATAGCCGCCAGGCCCGCAGCAATCGAAAGCTGTGGTGCGAATGTTTTCTTTTCTCGTAGCATTACTTTCCTCCTAAAGTGTGCATAAAAGCAAGTTCATGATTGCAAGATTCCAAAAGGCGTCGGCTCGGCGCTAGCCGTGCAAACGCGTCAAGTCACATCTGTATGACACCGGTGTCGTCTCCGGTCACAATTCTGGGTTGGACGGTGGACACCACGGACACCGGATCGTTGGGTTTTTGAATCCGAATGGATAACTGCTCAACCGCCTGCTGGCCTATCACCTCGGGGCGCAGGTCGATGGTGGCGGGTCGTGGGTTCAGGCCGCTTAACACGGGCTCGTTATTGCAGGAGACGATCTCGACATCCCGGCCGGGCTCGACCCCATGAGCACGGAGCTCGTGGTAAACCAAGACGGTCAGTGAGTCGCGCGGGATGAACAGGCCGGTGGGCCTGGGATCAAGTTTCAGGAAGGATGCGACGATGTTCTTGACTTCGTCTTCATCGAAGTCGGCGGTGAAGGGCATCGTGTTCTCGGCCTTGCCGCCCAGAACGACTTGGGGCTGGAGGCCGTGCCCGGTGGCGGTTTCGACAAAGGCGCGTGTGCGGGTCTCGTAACCCAAATGGTCCGGGGAAAGGTTGAGCATGGCGACATGCTTGTGGCCTTTGGATGCCAGGTGGTCCGCGGCCAGGCTTCCGATCGCTTCGTTGTTCGGCTCGATCCGGTCGCCCCAATAGCCCCGTGGGCTCCGCGGGCTCAGAAGCCAGACGCTTGGGAACCGCGCCAGACGGGAGTAGTGCGCCCGAGACGGTGGGTATCCATAAAGAAGCAAGCCATCTACACGCCCATTGGCGACGCTGGGAGGCAGCCGACCGGAATCATTGATCTTCCCCAGGATCAGCGTGAACCCCAGGTCCGCCAGCGAATCTTCCACCGCATGCAGCACCGCACCGGCAACCGGGGCGAGCATCAGTGTCAGGTCGGCACCAATCATTAATAGTGCAATGGTTCCGACGCGTGTCTGCGTGTTCACAGGTCGGCCGCGGCCGGAAGGGGTGTACCCGATGTTCTGCATGGCTTGTCGTACCAGTTGTACGCATTCGGGCGAAACACCTGGACGGTTGTTGATCACCCTTGAAACCGTGGCGTGAGAAACGCCCGCGAGTTTTGCGACTTCAATGATTGACATGATACGTCTATTAATACCACGA
>CBDUNP010000300.1:0-4289 GCA_965368605.1 uncultured bacterium
TGTCTGAGGATCTAGCACTGGTTCTGCGGGCTTCGCAAGAACGCTATGACCTGCTCAGGGCCGTGCTTGATGCCCGGGCCGATCTATTGAGGCAGGAGGTGCAAGTTGCCAAACGCCTGCAAACCGAGATGCCCGATAGCGCCAAGCAACGTTTCCTGGATCAGGTCGAAAGGCGACGCAACGAGTTGGATCAGGCTCGGCAAGCCCTCGAAGCGTTTGACGCCCAGGCTGAATAGCCCGTAAAAAAAAACGCCGCCCATCACAGGCGGCGTTGATTTATTTAGATTATGTCACTTGGGCTAACGCCTTACTCCGAATCGAGCTGGCGTAGGTTCAGGCCCATGTCGATCAGGCACTGCTTGATCTCGGTGAGGCTGGTCATGCCGAAGTTCTTGACACCCATCAGCTCGGCCTCGGTCTTGAGGACCAGATCGCCGATGACGGTGATGTTCAGCAGGGCCAGGGCCTTGCGTGCCCGGACGGACAGGGCCATCTCGTTGACGCTCTTGCTGAGGATCTCCGAGTCGCCGCCAGCGTCGGTGAGCTGTTCGTAGACCTGCTGCTTGACGGCTTCCTTCTGCTGCTCGGCGGTCTGGCCGAGTTTCAGGGACTTCTGAGCGAGCATGGCCTTGATCTCGTCGAGGCTGGCGTCGCCGAAGTTCTTGAAGCTGCGGAGCTCGGCTTCGGTGACACGAAGCAGGTCGCCGAGGGTGCGGATGTTCATCTTGCGGAGCGCATTGCGTGTGCGGACGCTCAGCTCGAAGTCGGTGACGGGGGTGTCGAGCATCGCGGCGTGCTTCTCGAGCTGCTTCTCCTGCTCGTCGTCGATGAGCATGGCTTTGCTTGCCATGACGTCCTTGATGAACAGGCGTGCGCGCGGGTGGTTGGGCTCGGTCGAAAGGACCTGCCGAAGGCATCGCTCGGCCTGGGCGTACATGCCGCGGTCTTCGTACATGACGGCGAGGTTGATCAGCGCGTTCAGCGAAGGGCGCTCGGCGCGGCCGGCCTCTTCGTAGAGGTGCAGCGCTTCTTCCTCTTCACCCATCAGGTCCAGGTTGTACGCCAGACGGAAGCAGACACGCGGGTCGTCCGGGTCTGCCGTGTAGGCGGCTTCGTAGGCTTCGACAGCGGCGATCCGGTCGCCGTTCTGCTCAGCCTCGAAACCCTTCTGGAAAAACTTCTGACTGGTGCTGGTGTCGCGTACTTCTTCTGCTTCCATAATCGCCGTGCCTTGGGCATCGCTCATCGAGGTGTGACCCTTAGTTGAGTAAACCGTTTGTTGAGTAAAAGATACAACCCGTCGGAACACCGTAGAATACCGTCAGACGGGGCAGCCGACAACCCGGCCTGGGGTCCGGTGCCTGCGGATCAAGGGTCGGGGGGGCTCCGCTCTAGGCGGAACTGCTTTTTCGATCTGCCACGGGGTTATTTGGACGTATCTGTTTGTAATGCCAGTGTTTGAGGCTTGCTCTGCACACCAGTTCGGCTGACGGCCGACACCACCACCTGAGCAACCGACACGTCCGAGTCCTTGAGCTGGACTTCTGCGGCATGCTGGGTGGCCGGCAGGATCTGATACGACCACGTGCCAGCCTGCTGAACCTGAACGACCCAGCAACGCAGGTCCTGCAAAGATTCTGCCTCGGCTGTGATGGTGAGTGTGCCTTCGTTGATGCTGCTGACTTCCGCGACCGGTGCGGCGGGCCGTTTCTTGCCAAGCCATGGGGACGCCGGTGCCAGCGCCTGGTTGCCGTATACGGCTTTCTTAAGCTGATCGACCAGCGGTTTGTCATCGCCCATGTACGACTTCATCGAGAAGTGCACCGTGCCCGGGCTGTCAGGGGTGATGATGCGCGACCACTTGATCTGGTACTGGACCTCGTTTTCGTCGAACTGATTGCCCGTGCGGTACGGCGCGATGCCCGGCCAGACGTGGCGGTTCTTCGTGTTCTCTTGTGCCCACCAGCCAAGCAGGGCGGTGAAGCTCTGGTCGGGCTTGGCGATCTCCCAGTAGAGCTGGGGGGTGAAGTAATCGATCCATCCCTTGTTCAGCCAGAGCTTCGCGTCGGCGTAGAGCCCTTCGTACTGATTGAAGCCCTTGATCTGTTCGGGGAACCCGGGCTTCCAGATGCCGAACGGGGACAGGCCGACCTGCACGTGGGGCTTGGACTGCTTGACGGATTTGTAGAGCCGTTTGATGAAGTCATCGACAGCCTTGCGGCGCCAGTCGCTTCGGCTGAGCTTGCCGCCGGCTTCCTGGTAGGCGTTCCAGGCACGGTCGTCGGGGAAGTCTACGTCGTTGCCGTCGTCGTCCTTAACGATGTATGGGTAGAAGTAGTCGTCCATGTGGACGCCGTCGATGTCGTAGCGGTTGACGACATCCATGATGACATTCAGCGAGTGCTGCTGCACCAGCGGCTCGGCCGGGTCCATCCAGAGGTAAGGCCCGTACTTGTGGACGACCTCGGGGTGGGTCTTGCTGATGTGGTTGTCCGAGACGCCACCCTTGTCACTTGGGTGCAGTGCGCGGTAGGGGTTGAACCAGGTGTGCAGTTCCAGGCCGCGTGCGTGGGCTTCTTCGACCGCAAACGTCAACGGGTCATAGAACGGCTCGGGGGCCTTGCCCATCTCGCCGGTGAGGTAGTACGACCAGGGCTCCAACTCGCTGGCGTACAGCGCGTCGGCGGTCGGCCTGACCTGAAGCACGACCGCGTTGAAGTTCATCTCGACACAACGATCCAGGATGACGATCAACTCGTCCTTCTGCTCCTGCGTCGATAGCCCGGGCTTGCTGGGCCAGTCGATGTTCGCCACGGTCGCGACCCAGACGCCACGGAACTCACGCGGGATGGCGGGGACGTCGGCGGCCTTGGCTTTACTCTTGAACCAGCCCGGTGAATCTGAATTGCGCGAACCCGAGCAAGCGGTCATACCGATGAGGGTTGTCGCCATTAGAAGTGTCATCAAAGCCCGGCTGAATCGTGTGATTTTCATGGTCTTAGGCCTGTCTCAAGGTGTAGGGTTACCAAGTGTCCCGCAATGGGGCCATGAATTATATAACAATGATGGGTGGATTGCAGCTTGGCTGAAGACGGATCGCTGAGGTGATCGCGCCCTTACTTAAGTAATCTCACTATTTCATTGTGATCGTCGGCTTATGCCCGGGTGCGGCGGAACAGCAGGGGGCAGGCAAACGAAACGAGCAGGGCGGTGGTGGGTTCGGGGACCAGTGAGCTGGGGGTGCTCGGGGGGGTGCCGACGTTCCAATTGCTTAGTAGGACGTTCAGGTCGTCGATGCCGACGAACCCGTCGCCGTTGCCGGCCAGGTCGCCCTGGGTGTGGTCGCCGACGGGGACGTTCTGGTTCCAATGGCTGAGGACGAAGTTCAGGTCGTTGATGCCGACGAAGCCGTCGCCGTCGATGTCGCCGAGGATGGGCCAGGGCGGTCCAAACTCCGGGGGCGACCAGAAGAGGTCATCCAGGAAGACGACGCTGTCCTGGTTGCCGGCGAAGGTGATCGAGTCGAGCGTGAAGGTGTCGCCGAGGATGCCGTCGCCGCTGTCGTAGAGCCCGGGTGACCAGAGGGCGGGGTCTTCCAGGGACCACTCATACATGTGCCACTGCCCGTCGTCGATGACGCTGAAGGGCAGCGCCATCTCCGTGCCGTCGCCGTCGTCGTCGACCTGCAGGCCGACGGTGAGCCCGGGCGAACTGGTCTTGAGCCAGAAGCCGATGGTGCCCAGCGACTCAAGCGCGAGGTTGGCTTCGCGTTCCCCGGTGAACATGTTGTTGACCCCGGCGTACTCGGTGCCTGCGACGTGGTTGAAGATGAATGTTGAGCCTGCGCCCTCATCCAGGTCGATGTTGATCTGTTGGCCGAAGATGCCGTCGTGTGCGTCGGAGCTGACACGCTGGATGCTGGTCGATGCGCCGATGTTGAGGTTGTTCGTCGAGAAGTCGGTGGGGTTGCCCAGGTAGCCGTTGTTCAGCTCGAAGTCGGTCAGGAGCTTGAGGTGTTGCAGCGGGGGCTGTCCGCCGGTGGGGGAGACGGTTTCGAGCTGGATGTCTGCGCCGTAGTAGTACTTGAGGATGTCGACGTAGCTGATGCCTTGTTGGCCCATCCAGTTGGCGCCGTTCTGGCTCTTCGCGCCGCGGTTGGGCCAGTTGGGGTTGGTCGGGGTGCCGATGAAGCCCAGGGGCGTGCCGGGGTTGTCACCGCTGATGACACCGGTGGGGTAGGTGTGGGTGACCCATTTCTCGGTGTTGGTCGGGTCGGAGTCCCAGGGGTT
>CBDUNP010000301.1:0-4288 GCA_965368605.1 uncultured bacterium
GCTGCGCGAAGGGTTTGCGTCCGATGAGCGTAACCGGCTGATGCAGAACGCGGTGACGCAGGTGGGGGTAGACGAGGTCGCGCTGGACCGGGCGGTGGTGACGTCCACGGACCACACCTTCAGCCATCACCTGGACGACTGGAAAGTCACCAACCAGAAGATCTCCGGGCGTTGCTGGATGTTTGCCGGGCTGAACCTGATCCGTGTCGGCGCGATGAAGAAGATGAAGATCAAGGACTTCGAGTTCAGCCAGAACCACACGCTGTTCTGGGACAAGCTGGAGCGTGCGAACTACTTCCTTGAACAGATCATCCTGACCGCTGACCAGGACGTGGACGATCGGCTGGTTGCGCACCTGCTGGATAAGCCGATCGACGACGGCGGGCAGTGGAACATGTTTGTGAGCGTGGTGCGCAAGCACGGGCTCGTGCCTCA
Organism: uncultured bacterium; assembly: GCA_965368605.1. Classification (GTDB taxonomy): domain Bacteria; phylum Planctomycetota; class Phycisphaerae; order Phycisphaerales; family Phycisphaeraceae; genus JAJRRS01. Next base: position 436 of record CBDUNP010000301.1, read on the forward strand.
GGCCATGATGCCCGAGTCACAGAGCTCGTCGAACACAAGGCGGATGAACAGCATCCTGTTGAACCTGCTTCGCGAGGGCGCAGCGACCCTGCGTGAACTCATCGCCAAGGGGACGGATGCGGATGCTGTGAAGCGGGCGAAGAACGACATCGTGGCGACGGCCTACCGGGTGCTGTGCATTCATCTGGGGACGCCGCCTGAGAAGTTCGACTGGCAGTGGAAGGACGAAGATAAACGCTTCCACCGCGACGGGGAGATGACCCCGCAGCAGTTCGCCGAGACCTACTGCACGATCCCGCTGGAAGAATATATCTGCATCGTGAACGATCCCCGACCCTCCAGCCCAATGGGCAAGACGTTTACGGTGGCGCACCTGGGGAACGTCATCGGCGGCGACCCGGTGAAGTACCTGAACGTGGATATCGACACGATGAAGTCGCTGACGATGAAGACGCTGATCGGTGGCGAGCCGGTGTGGATGGGCTGCGATGTCGGGAAAATGATGCACCGCGAGCTTGGGCTCTGGGACGCGAAGCTGTTTGATTATGAAGGGGTGTATCAGGCGAAGTTCGCGCACGGCAAGGCTGAGCGTTTGATTTATCACCAGACGCTGATGACGCACGCGATGCTGTTCACGGGGGTGGATGTCTCGGACGACAAGACGCCCCGCCGATGGCGCGTGGAGAATAGCTGGGGCGAAGAAGGCGGGCGCAAGGGTTTTTATGTGATGAACGACTCGTGGTTCGACGAGCACATGTTCGAGGTGGCGATCCACCGCGACCTGTTGCCAAGCGAGCTGATCGAGGCGGCGAAGCAGGACCCGATCGAGCTACCCGCCTGGGACCCGATGGGCTCGTTGGCGCGCTAGCGCGACGCTGCATTATTAAGCAGATGTGGGTGGTGAACGGGGGCGTGCTTAGTTGCTGCGCGCCCATCTGATCGAAGGATAGCGCCTAACCCGTGTCTCTTGGGTGCCTTACGAATTATCCGAGGCGTGGCATCGTATTTGTTTGTCTAGACAGGAGCTCGCTTTACCATGCGCGCGCTTTGAACATCTCAAGAACACTTGGAGGCTTGTGGCTGATGAAGACACGAAATATAAGGGCGCTGTGCCTGGGTTTGCTCGGGCTGATGGCTTGTGCCGGGCCGGCGCTTGGGCAGGACGGGCTGGCGGAGGCTGAACCCGTAATCGACACAGGCACGACCGCCTGGATGCTGGTCTCCACCACGCTGGTGCTGCTGATGGTCCCCGGGCTCGCCATGTTCTACGGCGGGCTGGTGCGGACCAAGAACGTGCTGGGCACGATGATGCACAGCTTCGCGGCGATGGCGATCATCGGCGTGATCTGGGCGCTCTGCGGGTACGCGATGTGCTTCGGTGAATCGCAGATGCTTATCTTCGGCGAGGAGAGCGGCGGGCTGATTGGCTGGGACTGGGACTTCTTCATGCTCAACGGGATCGACTCCGGCGAGCGAGCGTATATGGATGGGATCCCGCACCTGGTGTTCGCGATGTTCCAGGGGAAGTTTGCGATCATCACCCCGGCCCTGATCGCCGGCGCGTTTGCCGAGCGTGTGCGGTTCCGTGGGTATTGCGTGTTTATCGCGTTGTGGAGCCTGCTGATCTACAACCCGCTGTGCCACTGGATCTGGGGCGGCGGATTCCTGACCGGCAAGGCGATCGACTTTGCCGGCGGGACCGTGATCCATATCTCGGCGGGCGTCGCCGGGCTGGTCTGTGCCTTCTACCTGGGCGCACGGCGTGGCTATCCCAAGACGGCGATGCACCCGAACAACCTGGTGATGACCATGATGGGCGCGGGGCTGTTGTGGGTCGGGTGGTTCGGGTTTAACGCGGGCAGCTCGGTATCCAGCGGTCTGCAGACGGCGCAGGCGCTGACCGTGACACAGATCGCCGCGGCGATGGGTGCGTTGACCTGGATCATCATCGAGTCGTTGCACTTAAAGAAGGCGACGAGCCTGGGGATGATGTCGGGCATCCTTGCCGGCCTGGTGGCGATCACGCCGGCCGCGGGCGACGTGCCGCCTTACGGCGCAGTCGTGTTGGGTATGCTTGGCGCGTTGTTCTGCTACGGCGCGGTGGTGCTGAAAGGCAAGCTGGGCTACGACGACACGCTGGACGTGTTTGGTATCCACGGCGTGGCGGGGATCGTCGGCGCGATCGGGCTGACGTTTGTGCTGCGGTCGATCCCGGATCACGGCTTCGCCACGCAGCTCTGGTATCAGGTAGAGGGCGTGCTGATCTCGATCGTTTACGCCGGCGTGGTCACGCTGGTGCTGGTCGTGCTGGTTGATAAAACGGTCGGCCTGCGCCTCGGCGACAAGGACGAGATGGCGGGCATGGATCACGCGTTGCACGGCGAGCACGGCTTTGGCCTGCTTAATCTGAACTAAACACCACGCATACACATCGCGGCGCGCAGGCGTGCCGTGTGGAAGGATAGACCCTGATGAAACTGATTATTGCGATTATTCAGCCGGACAAATTAGAGGAGGTTCACCACGCCCTGGTGGACGCAGAGATTCTCAGGATCACGGTCAGCCGATGCACCGGGCACGGCCAGGCCGAGGACCCGGACCTGTACCGTGGCCAGGAGGTCAAGCCGAGCCTGCTGCCGAAGGTGCGGATCGAGATCGCGGTAAATGACGCGTTTGTTCAGCCGACGGTCGATGCGATTCTGAAAGGCGCCAAGCACGGCGGCGGCGTGATCGGGGACGGCAAGATATTCGTGCTGCCGATGGACGACTGCATCCGGATCCGCACGGGTGAGAGCGGCGGGCCGGCGATCTGACGCCCCGGAAGAGATCTATAGCACACAACCTGATCGCCCCCGTGATGAGCCGCAAGCTTGTGTGCTGGGAGGCGTGTCTGTTGATTGACGGGTAGACTGTGGCTTCACGGGTCGGGCGGTTGGGCCGACGTGTGATGGAGTCACCGGTTTGCTTTGGACGACGATCATTACCGCGTTTGTTGCGGGGGTCTTGGCGAGCCTGGCGTGCGGGCTGGGGGCGCTGCCCTTAATGATCGAACGGCTTGACCCGGCGAAACATCGTGGGGTCGGGTACGGCTTTGCCGGGGGGCTGATGTTTTCTGCGTCGGTCTACAACCTGCTGCTGCCGGCGCTGGGCCTGGATGATGGCTGGTCATTGCAGGCGGTGGTCCCGATCGTGGCGGGGGTGTTGCTGGGGGCGCTGTTCCTGCACCTGGCGGGTTCGTGGGTCCACGACGATTCGCCGGAGGACCCGGACCGCTGGAAGCACTGGGGCGGGCGTGTAGGGTTTCTGGTGTTTGTCGCGATGACGATCCACAGCATCCCCGAGGGTGTCGCGGTCGGGGTGGGTTATGCGGCGGACAATACGACGGATGCCTTCGGGGCCGTTGGGTCGATGGGGCCGACCCTCGCCCTGGCGATCGCGATCCACAACATCCCCGAGGGGCTGGCCGTGGCGATCCCGCTACGCAGCGCCGGGGCCTCGATCTGGCGGTGCTTCCTGGCGGCCACAGCAACCAGTCTCACCCAACCCCTAGCGACCGTGCCCGCAGTACTCCTGGCGTGGTTTTTCCAGCCTTTGATGCCGGTCCTCATGGGCTTCGCCGCCGGGGCGATGATCTTCCTGGTCATCATGGAGCTGATCCCCGAGGCGTTGGAGACCGAGAGCCCGCGCCGGATCGCCTGGGCGTTCACGCTGGGCTTCTGTTTGATGCTGATGGTGCAGGTTGTGCTTTAAACGCCGGGTCGGGTGGCTGTTGCGTTACCCCCCCCCATCCTATTGATTCCCTGCCTATCGCTATATCGCCTTCTGATCTCATCGGCCAGATCGGGCTGGAGCC
>CBDUNP010000302.1:0-4283 GCA_965368605.1 uncultured bacterium
TGACGGTTGAATCCGGGGGCAGGCCGGTGCCTCGCCAATCGACCCAGATGCCCTTCAGCCCCAGTGCCTGCGGGGCGGCGACTTCCCACTGCAGGTTGTCGCCAACCATCCAGGTGTCGGCGGGGGTCGCGTCAAGTTCTTTTAGCGCGTGGTCAAAGACACGGCGGTCGGGTTTGCCGACACCAAACTCGCCTTCGAGGATGATGCAATCGAAGTAGGCTTCGAGATCAAAGCGGACGACTTTTTCGCGTTGGGTTTCACCCTTGCCATTGCTGATCAGCGCCATCCGTACACCAGCGTTTTTGAGGGCTTGCAGGGTCTGGATCGCGCCGTCGAACGGCTGCATCGAGGTGATGCGATGCTCGGTGAACCAGTCGGCGATCTGCCTGGCCAGGCCGGGTTGGGAAACGCCCAGGTCCTTAAGCGCGTGTTCAACGCAGCCGGTGCGGGCTTTGTAAAGATCGAGTCGGCCGACGGCGTTTCGATCCGGGTCCGACCAGAACCACTCCCGGCTGACCTTCATCTGTTGATCGAAGTCGGTGGCGGCGACACCGACACGATCCGCGAAGTGCTCGGCGGCGCTGGTCCACAATCGATCGGAGCTGAGCGTTGAATCGAGGATCGTGTCGTCCAAGTCGAAGATGATGGCGCGGGGGTAAGACATAAGTAGTCTGCGATGTACGATCGCTGTGATTTGCTAAAGGGGTTACAGTTTTTCAACCGCGAGTCTGCGTGCGTGGCACAGCGCGATAGCGATGGCGTCGGCGACGTCGGGGGGGCTGGGGACTTCATCCAGGCCACACTGGGATTGCACGGCCCGCTGGACCTGCTCCTTGGAGGCGTGACCGTAGCCGGTCAGGGCTTTTTTGACCTCGGTGCTGGGCCAGTCCTGGACGGGAAGGTTGTGCTGCTGGGCGCATAGAAGGATGACCCCGCGTGCATGGCCCATGAGGATGGCGGTGCGTGGGTGGTTGTAGTGGGCGTAGAGTTTTTCGACGGCGAAGCAGTCGGGCTTGAAGTTTTCAACGATGGCGGAAAGCTCTTCGTGAAGTTGGCCGAGTCGCTGCTCCATCGGTGCGTCGGCCGCGATGCGGATGATGCCGCCCTCAACGAGGCAAGGTTCGAGCTGGCCGTCGGATAGATCAACGATGCCGTAGCCGGAGATGCGTAGGCCGGGATCGATACCGATGACGCGGGTCATGACATCGGCTCCGGGGATGCGGAATCCTGCTCGGGCGGTTTCGCCGGGAGATTCGCCAGGTATTTCCTTAGGATCTGCTGCTCGGTCCGGCCCTTGCGCTGGACCGGCGCTGCAACGCGTACAACCAGATCGATCCGGTCGTTGGCCGGGATGCTGATCGTGACACGGGGTTCGACGGAGGGCGCATCGACACTTTCGGTCGCGGTGAGGTAGGCCATGCTTTTGCGCGCCGCCTCCAGGTACGGCGCGCAGACCTCGGCCGCGGCGGCGAGCAGGGCCTTCTCGTGCGGCAGATAGTCATCATCGCGTTTGATCGGGACGGTGAAGCTGTGTACCGCGTAGTGGCCGGTGAAGTTCTCGTTCATCACCGGCGTGCTGAGGAAAAGGCTGTTGGGGATCACCAGGACCCGGCCGGAGTGTTGATGGATCGACTCGCCCGGCCCGACCTCCATCAGCGTCGTCGACAACAGCGTCTGGTCGATCACATCCCCGCGGAGCTTGTTGACCTCGATCCGGTCGCCGATCGAGAAAGTGCCCGCACTGGCTTTCAGGAAGCTTCCGGTGAGGCAGAGGATCAGCTCCTTGGTCGAGAGGACGACCGCGACGATGATCGCCAGCAGGGAGATCGCCAGGGTGCGCAGCTGCTCGGCCCAGATCAGCGCCAGCCCGATGAACAGCAGCATCAGCGCCAGGTTACGGACCGCCAGGACCCATCGACGGCGCAACTCATGGCTCTTGATCGGCATCCGGCGGACGCCATTGAGCAGGGTCCAGCGTATGACCATCACGCCCGCGAACAGGCCCAGGCTCATCAGCACACTGATGGTCCAAGGGTGGTCGGTAAGGAACTGGGTAATCTTCTGAAACATGCCGGTATCCGCAGGGTTTGCTGGTAAGGCTTAGAGTATAGGCGGCGTCGGCATCGCTTGTCGCGGGGGGCGTTGTGCCGTATCGTGCCCACCGGTCGCCCACCCCGGATAGGCCCGGGCCGCAACTGCGGTCTGCACCGGGGCCAGGCGGAAACGGATGTCCATGCCAGGGAGGGCTTGTTTGGCCAAGCGACGAAGTAAAAGCAGCAAACGAAGCAAGAAAACCGAGTCCAGCCTGTTCGACGGGTCTGGGGACGGCGGCGGGATCGCCACACTCGACGGGGAAGATTCCGGGGGCGGTAGCGGCCGGGTCGCGCTTCACGAGGCGGCACAGGCGCGGTACCTGAATTACGCGTTGTCGGTGATTACCAGCCGGGCCCTCCCGGACGTGCGCGACGGGCTTAAGCCGGTACAGCGGCGCATCCTATATACGATGTGGCAGAACCGGATCACGGCGGAGAACAAGCACCGCAAGTGTGCCAAGGTCGTTGGCGACGTGATGGGTTCATACCACCCGCACGGGGATTCTTCGATTTACGACGCGCTGGTCCGGATGGCGCAGCCGTTCAGCCTACGTGTGCCGATGGTCGATGGGTCGGGGAACTTCGGTTCGCTCGACGGGGACACCGCCGCGGCGATGCGTTACACGGAGTGCCGGCTGACCGCCGTCGCCGGCGAGGTGCTGACAGATATCGCGCACAACACCGTGCACTACCGGCCAAACTACGACGGGACCAAGAGCGAGCCGGTCATCCTGCCATCGAAACTGCCGAACCTGCTGCTGAATGGCGCAACGGGGATCGCCGTCGGGATGGCGACGAATATCCCCCCACACAACCTGTTTGAGTTGTGCAACGCGCTTATCAAAGTCCTGGACGATCCTGAGGTCAAGGACTACCAGCTTGTCGCCAACGACGCGATCAAGGGCCCGGACTTCCCGACCGGTGGACAGATCCTGAACACACGCGACGAGCTGCGAGACATCTACAAGACCGGCGGCGGGTCGATCCGCCTGCGCGGAACCTGGACAAAGGGGCCCTCGACGCGCGGGACAAAGACGCTACACATCACGAGCGTGCCATACACAGTGAACAAGGCCGTGCTGGTCGAGCAGATCGCGCAGATCGTGATCGGCCGGAAGATGCCGCTGCTACTGGACGTGAAAGACGTCTCGACGGACGACGTGCGTATCGAGCTGGAGGTTAAAAAAGACGCCGACGAGCAGAAGGTGCTTGCGTATCTATTTAAGCACACCGCGTTACAGACGAACTTCAATGTGAACCTGACGTGCCTTGTGCCGACGGAGAACCCGGAGGTCGGTCGCCCGGAGAAGCTTGGGCTCAAGGAGGTGCTCTGGTATTTCCTGAAGTTCAGGCTGGAAGTCGTCACCAAGCGTCTGGAAAACGAGCTGGCGAGCCTGAGCAAGCGGGCGCACATCCTCGAAGGCTTCGCGATCATCTTCGATGCGCTCGACGAGATCATCAGGATCATCCGCCGATCGGACGGCAAGGCCGACGCCGCCAAGAAGATCATGGCGAAGTTCAAGCAGCTGGACGCCGAGCAGACCGACGCGATCCTGGAACTGAAGCTGTATCGCCTGGCGAAGCTGGAGATCAACCTGGTCATGGCGGAGTTGAAGGAAAAGAAGACGCGGATGAGGCAGATCAAGAAGCTGCTTGCCGAGAAAGACGCGACCGGCCGATGGGGGATCGTGCGAGGTGAGATCGAAGACATCCGCAAGACCTACGGCAAGGACGACAAGCGGCGGACCCTCATCGAGGCCCCGGCCGATGAGCCGGAGTTCAGCGCAGAAGATTTCATTGTCGCGGAAGACGCACACGTGTTGGTCACGGCCGATGGATGGGTCAAACGGCAACGTGAGATCAAGGATCCCGGAAACACGCGCCTGCGCGAGGGCGACCGCGTGCTTGCCTGCGAGGCCGGGTCGACCCGGTCGTCGGTCGTGTTTTTCTCGAGCTTCGGTGTAGCGTACACCAGCCGGATCGTCGACATCCCCGCGACCACGGGCTACGGCGAGCCGATCCAGAAACTCTTTAAGCTCAAGGACGGCGAGCGTATCGTCGCAGCGTATTCGCTGGACCCACGCGCGATCGGCGACATCGCCGAGGACGAGAAGAAACCTGACCTCTGCCCATCCACACACGCCATCGCGGCGACCAGTGATGGGTATGCATTGCGTTTCGGGCTGGAAA
>CBDUNP010000303.1:0-4281 GCA_965368605.1 uncultured bacterium
GGGAAGGTCGTCACACGATTGGTCTTCAACGACGACGGCGTCGAGATGACCACCGGCCAGGGCGACGCGGCACACACCACCACCCTCCCCCCGGTCGATCCCAACTACCTCCCGCCCGCCGCGGCGCAACGGTTGATCGAAGAACAGATCGAGCAAGGCGAGAAGCAGATCACCGCGAAGATGATCGACGCCAGCATGGGCGTCACGCTGCTGGATACGACCATGACTCACGCCGGGGAAGAGAACATCGAGGTGCTCGGCAAGGTCGTCCCGGCGGTGGTCTGGGACACGACCGTCTCGAACATGCCCGGCATCAAGGTCCGCGGGTACTCCGATGCACAAGGTCGGGCGCTCAAGACAACCGTGCAGCTCATGCCTGGGATGGATATGCAGATGATCGAGGCCGACGAACAGCTCGCCAAGGCCCAGGTCGATCCCCCGGAGATCATGGCCCGCACACTGATCCAACCCGACAAGCCGCTTGATAACCCGCGCGGCCTCCGCCGAGCGATCTACCATGTGACGATGCTGGACCCCAACGGCGGGGCGATCCACCTGCCGCGCAGCGGCTACCAACGCGTCGTGTATGATAGCCAGACCACCGCCGCCGTCGTGCTGGACCTTGATAGCCCGGTCAACGCCATCGACGACCTGCCCGAGGAATCCCACACCCAACCATCCGGCATGATCGACCACGAGCACGCGAAGGTCCGTGAGCTACTGGCGCAGGCCCTGCCCGGCGACACGTCCGCGATCCCTGTGACCGAGAAGGCCAGCCGCCTCCGCGCGTTCGTCTACGACTATATCGACGAGAAAGATTTATCTGTCGGCCTGGCGTCGGCGGGCGAGGTCGCGCAGACCGCCCAGGGCGACTGCACCGAACACGCCGTCCTGCTCGCGGCGCTATTGCGGGCAGAGGGCATCCCCAGCCGAACCGTCAGCGGGCTGATCTACGTCGACCAGTTCCTCGGCGAGGAAGGTGTGTTCGGCTACCACATGTGGACCCAGGCCTGGCTGCCCGGTGCCTCCAGCGACAGTCACGCAGAATCAGGCCTCGAGGCAGATCATGCGGTAACAGATGCCCAGGGGAAAACTTCCGGGGGGAGGTGGGTGGATCTGGATGCGGTGCTGGACGGGCAGGATTTTGACGCGGCGCATATCCTGTTGAATGTGTCTGCGATGCGTGACGGGCAGATGGTCAACGACATGGTCGACATGCTGCCGATGCTCGGCGGGCTGAGGGTGAAGGTGATCGAGGCCGAGTAGGTGGGCCCGGCCCGCACACAAGCGGCGGTGCCTGATTTCTCGCACGGGCCAGGCGGGATACCCACCTTTGTATATCCGTAGACCGCATGGCTGGGGCCGCCCCGGAAAACGGCCCAAGCATGACGGGTTAACTTAGCGGATCACCCGACGGATCAGTGCCATCTATGTGGTACTCTTGGAAGGTTAGATAAAAAGTTTTTGTTTCATTTAGAGAGTCCCCATGCCTGACCCACTGGATGACATCCTGCAACAGGTCCGTGACGGCAAGCTGGCCCCCGACCAGGCCCGAGAGGCGGTGATGGCGCTGCGGGCTCAGGCGTTGGGCTTCGCTACGATCGATCACGACCGCAAGCGTCGCTGCGGGTTTGCCGAGGTGATCTACGCCGCCGGCAAGAGCCCCGAGCAGCTCGTTGAAATCACCCGGGCGCTGCTGGCCCGCGAGGGCTGCGTCCTGGCGACGCGCACGAACGCGGAACACGTCAAAGCTGTCCAGCAAGCCTTCGCCGACTTGCCCATCGAGGTCGGCACACGCGGCGGCACACTGATCGTCGGCGACCCGCCTGCGCCAGCGAACAACCTGTCGGCCATCCCCATCATCACCGCCGGCACCAGCGACCTGCCCGTCGCCGAAGAAGCGATCCTGACCTGCAAAGCCCTGGGACATCCCACCATTGCGATCAACGATGTCGGCGTCGCGGGGCTTCACCGGCTCGAACGCCACCTGCCGACGCTTCGCCAGGCCTCGGTTCTTGTCTGTATCGCCGGGATGGAGGGCGCACTGCCCAGCGTCATCGGCGGGCTGGTCGAATCCCCGGTCATCGCCGTCCCGACCAGCGTCGGCTACGGCGCGTCGCTTCAGGGTGTCACCGCCTTGCTCTCGATGCTTACAAGCTGTGCCTCCGGCGTCACCGTCGTCAATATCGATAACGGCTTCGGCGCGGCTTACAGCGCCTGTCAGATCAACCGCCTGGCGGCTGGCTCGTCACACGACTCACAAGAGACGCACGATGGATGAACTAGTCAAAGTCGAACAACTCCCGGCTCCCCCGGCCCGCCCGGACGATGCCCACAAAGGCACGTTCGGCACGGTGATCGTTGTCGGCGGCAGCGCGACCATGATCGGCGCACCCGCCCTCTGCGCCCGCGCGGCGCTGCGCAGCGGCAGCGGGTTAGTAAAAATCGCGACGACGCCCGACGTGTTGCCGTATGCCTTGACCATCGAGCCCGGCGCGACCGGCGTGTTGCTGGATGGCGATGAAGAGGACTGGCGTTCGGCGATTGAGGCCGCGGACCCGGACAGCAAGGCCGTGCTCGCCGTCGGGCCGGGGATGGGGCTGGCGATCGGCGGCGGGCGAAAAGTCCTTTCGCTGTTACGCGGCGAACGCACGATGGTCCTCGACGCCGACGGCCTGACCTTGTTCGCACGCACCGGCCGATCCCGGCCACGCAGTCATGCCGACCTCGTTTTAACCCCGCACCCCGGCGAATTCGCACGCCTGGCCAAACCCCTCGGCATCACCGACTCCCCGACCGACCCGGCCACACGCCCGCAGGCCGCCGCGAAACTCGCGCAGGCCCACCGCTGTGTCGTTCTCCTAAAAGGCCAACACACCGTCGTCACCAACGGCCAAAAAGTATTCATCAACCAAACCGGCAACCCCGCCCTCGCCACCGCCGGCACCGGCGACGTCCTCACCGGCCTGATCGCGTCACTGATCGGCCAAGGCTTGCCCGCCTTCGACGCCGCCGTTTTAGGCGCTCACCTCCACGGCCAAGCCGCCGACCAATGGGCCAAGCGCCACGGCCGATCGGGGCTACTTGCCCACGACCTGGCCAACATACTCCCCCGTGTATTTCAACGGTATCGATCACCGGGCTAAACGGGGCCAGCGGTCTATACAAAGTTTTTTTATTATCGATCCCATTCGCCAGCGGCTTCGGGTTGATGCGTGATGGATGCGATCTTGTAGCGCCTGCGTCCCCCGGGCATGTCCCACTCAAGCGTATCCCCGACACGGTAGCCAAGCAGCGCGGTCCCCAGCGGCGCGAGGATCGATATGCGGTCTTCGTCGAAGTCGGCCTCGGCGGGGTAGACGATCGTCCACGGCTCTTGCCGACGGCTGCCGTCAACCTTCACGTTGACCGTCGAATTCATCGTGACGACGTCTGCGGGGATATCCTTGGGGTCCACAATGGTCGCCTGGTTCAACTCATGCTCAAGGTCTTGTAGGTTCCGGGCGGACTCGCTGTGGGATTTCCGGCTGTCATCGATCAGTGTGCGCAACCTTTGCATGTCCTGACTGGTGATGAAGATCTCTCGTTTTTTCATCGTGATGCTCCATATTTTTCCGCCAGCGATGCGGCGGGGTGAGGTCTGAAAATCGTAAACAAACCGTCCATCATGTTTAGGGTGCGGCCTATATGGGCGCGCGTAAAAATGCCGCGTCAACGCCCAATCTCAGGGCGGTGCGCGGCATCAGTGCTGGGTCGGCAAGCGTTTCATATTAACGGAATAGTAGCCCTGAAAGGGTTAAAGTCAACCGTGCCAAATATTAAATACCTTATGGATTTGGGCCCGACGTCACCACCACCATTGGTTTGTGGACGGTAGACGGTCTTTTGCCTTTTGCGGCTCAATCATGGCGCGTTCTTAGGTGTTTTTTTCGGCAAGGATTGGTTCTTTACGACCACCACCTCCAACGCCTCTTCCGCTTCATACTGCTTCACCGCGGATTTGTGCATGTCTTGTACGAGGTCGCGGAGTTCGGGGGGGGCGATGACCTTGACCTGATCGCCGTAGCTGCAGATCCACCAGGCGATTTCATGGATGCCGTCGATGGTGAAGGTCATCTCGCATCGGCCGTCGTCACGGATCGTGTGCTGCTGGGACTTGTGCCAGAGGACCTCGCTGACGTTGGTAGCGACCTTCCTGGTGAACAGCAGCTTGATGGTGTATTCCTTGCCCTCGGGGATCAGCCGCCAGGCGTTGCCGAGCTTGTCTTCGACGCGGAAGTT
>CBDUNP010000304.1:0-4279 GCA_965368605.1 uncultured bacterium
TGGGCGATATAGGACTCGAACCTACGACCTCACGGGTGTGATCCGTGCGCTCTAGCCAACTGAGCTAATCGCCCGGTAGGGGTCTGGGCCTGCGGCGGGCGGGGTTTGCCTGCCTGGCAGGTGCCGGGACTGGCAAAATTGTAACGGGGTTCAGATGCGGCGGCAACGGGGCCGGTCTCAAGTGTCGTGGTGGGGTGAACTGTGTGTCTCGGGCCAACCGTGTCAGGCATCCTGGCGTGGTCGGCCGTAGTGGTTGGCGACCTGGAGCACGGGGCGGGTGGTGAGGGCTTGCAGCGTGAGATCGCGGTCGGAGGTGATCGTAAAGGTGCGGGTGTCGCCGGGGAGCAGGGTCACGGCCTGGTCGTCGATGGTGGCGTTGGGGTCCAGCCGATCCGGGTAGATCGTCAGGTCGCGCAGCAGGGTTTGGGCGGTGATGGTCAGGTGTAGCCCTGTCGCATCTTTGGTGAGCTGTGCGTCGAACTCCGGCACGGGGTAGGTCAGGTCTTTGTCGTATCGGAAGAACCATGTGGCGCGTTGGCCGTCGAGCTCGGCGACGAGGAAGGCGTCGGGGTGATTCAGGTATGGGTCTGGGATATCGAATTGATGTGAACCGCGCGGGGGGATCGTGACCGGTTGGGTCAGTTCGTGGAGGGTTTGGCCGTCGAGTTTGATGAGCCGGACGGTGCATGGGCCGGACCAGGTGTCGTCGTGGTCGTTGTGGAAGCAGACAGCCAACGGCCCGGGGTCGTTTGGTGCATCGGGGGGGACTTGTTCGCGGGGCTGGATGGTGATGAGCCGATCCCGGAAGAATCGTTGGGTCGCGAACCACAGGGGTTTGGGGCGGCCGTCGCCGTCGATCGCGGCCCAGCTCGCTACGGGCCAGCAGTCGTTGAGTTGCCAGTAGAGTGCGCCGCTATTGTGTGGCGACTGGGCGCGGAACCACTCGCAGCCCAGCGTCAGGGCGCGGGCCTGGTTGAGTTGCGCGAGGTAGAGCCAGTTGTCGAAGTCGTCGGGCTCGACGAAGTAGTTATTGACCAGCCGGTGGGCGCGTTCCTGGCCGCCGTCCTGTCGGTTGTGGTGGTGCATCCCGGGCGCGTCCCATGCCCGGTCGGTGGCGGGGACGGATCGGTCGAGGGTTGTCCAGGTGGGTGGGCCCTGGAACCCGAACTCGGAAGCGAACAGCGGGCGGTGGGTCAGGTAGTTGCTGTACTCGCCGTGCCCGTTCCAGACATCCCAGTGGTGGCAGTTGCCGGTGTCTTCACGATTAGGATGATGGTCCATCGAGCCCGAGTAGGGGCTGTTCGCCCAGTAGGGGCGTGAGGGATCGAGTTCGCGGATGAGCTTGGGGAAGAGTTCAAGCCAGTAGCGAAGACCCCAGCCACGCTGATCCTGCTGACGCAACGCCTCCCACTGCGGTCCCCAGTCGAACGTCGCCCAGATGCATTCGTTGCCGCCGTTCCAGAGGACCAGGCTCGGGTGCGACGACAGGCGGGCGATGTGGTGACGGGCCTCCTGTTCAAACAACTCAGGGTAGGGCGGCTCCTCGGGGTACGCAGCGCAGGCGGTGAGCATGTCCTGCCAGACAAGGATGCCAAGCTCATCGCAGATGTTGTAGAAGTCGTCTGTCTCGTACAGCCCGCCGCCCCAGACGCGGAGCATGTTCATGTTCGCCTCGCGGGCCTGCGTGATGCGTTGGCGGTAGCGGTCGGGGGTGACGCGGTGGGGGAAGCAGTCGTCGGGGATCCAGTTGGCGCCCTTGCAGTAGATGCGTTTGCCGTTGATCTTGAAGTGGAAGGTGGGCTCGGCCGGGGTGTTGTCGCTGGTGGTCTTGAGTTCAACGGAGCGCAGGCCGATGCGTTTTTCGACTCGGTCGAGGAGGGTGTCGTTGCTGCGTAGCGTGACGCGGAGGGTGTACAGGGGTTGCTCGCCGTGCCCGACGGGCCACCACAGGCACGGGGCGTCGACGCGGATCGGCGCGTGTATGGTGTCGCCGGGAGAAAAGCTGATGGCGGAAGAAGCGACGGTGTTGCCGTCCGGGTCCGTCAATTCATAGGAGGCTTCGACGGCCTGAGATTCTTTGACGGACGCCTGGGTATCGATGAAGAGGTCCACGATGGCGTGGTCGATGTCGGCATGCGTGTTCAGCGGGCGGACCGACGTGATCCGGGTGGTGTTCCATGCTTCGAGGTAGATGGGCCTGTAAATCCCGGAGGTAATCAACGCGGGGCCCCAGTCCCAGCCAAAGTTGCAAGCCATCTTGCGGATCATGTTAAACGCCACGCGCGGGTTGCCCACGTCCAATGTGTGCGTGAAAGGCAGTTCGCCCTGGCGGTCGACCATCTGATCGACGTAGCGCAGGGGCGAGCCGAACGTGACGGTCAGCTCGTTGTCACGATCGCGGAGCGCATTTTTAAGATCGAACCGTTGTGGCACAAACATGTTGGCGGAATCGCCGACAGTTTGGCCGTTGATGCAGATCGTTGCGACGGTGTCCAGCCCCTTGCAGACCAGGTCCAGACGTTCGGCGTTGCGTGTGTCATCGGGCGCATCAAAACGCAGCCGGTAGCACCAGTCGGTATGGCCGACCCACGCCTGTTCTCGGTCGTTGAATCCCAGATAAGGATCGGGGATGAGGTCGGCAGCCATCAGGTCGGTGTGAACACAGCCCGGGACCGTGGCGGGGATGCCTGTGCCGGACAGCGTGTCCCGAAGATGTGCGGGGACGGCATCGAGGTCGCCGGTCGCGGTGAGCCGCCATCCTGAATGTAGGTTGTGTCGATGCATGCACAACTCTGGGGAATTATTAGTAATCGATCGTTACGACCTGCGACTGCTTGTGTGATTGTAGTGCGGCGGTGAAGACGGCGTGTGACTGTGCGGCTTCGGTCGGGGTGGCGCAGGTGAAGTGCTGGCGCATGTCCTTGCCGTGGGTGAGTTCGTCGCAGAACGCGGCCCACATCTGGAGGATGGAGTCGGAGAAGCCGAACTCGAAGATGCCGCCGGTGATCGAGGCGTATGCGGATTTGTGTGGGGTGTCCACGACGTGCCAGGCCTGGTTTCCGCCGGACTCGTAGGGGAGGTAGCGGAGGGTGGACGGCTCCTTCGTGCTGAAGTGTGCGGAGAAATCAGCGCCGTTGATGTTGATGAACCAGGTGTTGGCGTTGCCCGGGGCGATGCGTTTGGTTGAGAGCATCATGGGGATGGTTCGGTCGTCCAGGTCGAACTCGGTGGCGAGCATCGCGTTGTCCCAGGTCTCGCAGGGGACGGGCTTGCCGTCGGGGCCGGGGCGGGTCGGCATGATGTTCGACAGCAGCGCCCGGACATTCTTAGGCCGCCAGCCAAAGCGCAGCGGCAGGTGCAGCACGTGCATCCCCAGGTCGCCCATGCAGCCGTACTCGCCGTTGGTGTCGATCATGCGTTTCCAGTTGATCGCCTTGTTCGGGTCTAGGTCGCTGCTGTGCCAGAAGCCGGCTTCGATATCGATGATCTTCCCGAACCTGCCCTCGCGGACCCACTGGGCGATCTGGAAGGCACCGGGGTAGAACGGGATCTCGGATGAGCAACGCACCAGGACGTCGGGGTTGTCCGTGATGGCGGCGCTGATCTTTACGTTAGCCTCGCGGTCGATCCCGAAGGGTTTTTCGCCCAGCAGGTGCTTGCCCGCTTTGATGATGTCGGTGTAGATGTTTGCGTGGAGGTTGTGCGGGACCGCGCAGTAGATCGCGTCGATGTCCGGGTCGTTCAACAGCTCGTGATAGTCGGCGGTGGACTTGGTGACGCTCTCGACGTGCGCCTCGAACCATGCTGTGGCTGCGGGGTTGGGGTCGCAGACGGCGGTGATCTTCGGCACAAAATCCACGTCGCCCAGGTGGCACCACCGCCCGGCGGCGCTGGCGAACTCCTTGCCCATCAGGCCGCAGCCGATGATCCCGAAGCGTATGACTTTTTTATCTGACATCGTGTTACTTCACTTTCATTTCAGGTGTTGAAGAGCGTCCGCAGCGGTGGCGTTGTCGTGGACGACGGCCATGAGCGCCTTGGTGATCGCGGCGGGTTTGTCGTGCTGGATGACGTTACGCCCGTAGACGATGCCGGACACGCCTTGCTTCATCAGGGCTTCGGTACGCTTGAGGATCTCTTCATCGCTGACGCGCCCGCCACCACGGACCAGCACGGGGATGCCGCAGGCGTTGGTCACGACCTCGGGGTAGTCCGCGGGGTCGTCGGTCGGGTCGGCTTTGATGACATCAGCGCCGAGCTCGACGGCCTGGCGCACCAG
>CBDUNP010000305.1:0-4271 GCA_965368605.1 uncultured bacterium
AAGCCGGACCCACGGGCGAATGTTTCGCCGTCGGTTTCCACCGAGTCGGCGAAGTAGATCATCTGCGACGCCGTCGTGATCTCATTGATCCGGGCTGAGATCGTGCGTTTGACCGGGAGTGTCTGACCCGTGCTGATGGTCACATAATCATCAAAGGTATATTTCGACAGAACAAACCCGTTCTGCCGCTGGACGACGCCGATATTGCTGGAGTTCATGCCGTATTCGGAGTACGCCCAGGCGGCGGTGTGGGGGCGTTCCGGGTCGGCCTCCCAGATCTCTTTGTTGGATTCAAGCGACGGGCAGGTAAAGCCCCTGCGTTCGGGCATATACCCCTGGTTGTAGAGTGAAGCCTGCCACCACGAGCCGACCGCCGCTGTGTTGGGGTAGCCGCCGGGCTGGTAGACCTCGCGGTACTGGACGTAGAAGTCATCATTGTCCGCCGTGTACGTCGTTGAGGCGGTCCCGATCTGTCGGCTGTTACTCAGGCAGACCACGGATTGCGCCGACCGCCTGGCGGAACTCAGCGCCGGCAGGAGGATACCCACGAGCAGGGCGATGATAGAGATCACGACCAGCAGTTCGATGAGCGTGAAGCCGGCATGAGCAGGGGGAGCTTTCTGAGCAGACATATGTTGCAGACTCGACGTGTGACGGATTGACTACAAGCCATAGTGCCTTGGCGCGAAATGATTCAAGGCGGGCAATGTGGATACCACTAATATTCTATAACCAGAATACCCTTCGTTGGCTTCTGATGCAATGGAAATCGGCATTTCATCGGCAAACAAGCTCACCGATAGCGGGCCTGCCCGGGGTACCTGGCGGCATGCTTGGTGGTGAAATGTGCGCATGAAAGCGTGAAGCTATCCGCGGTATGGACCTACACCGGTGTAGATGCTGGCTTGTGCGGCGCGATCCAGCGGTTGCTGATGTCGGCGGGTTCCGCGTCCGGGTGGTGGTGGCGGATGGCCGCGGCGACCAGGCCCATGAACATCGGCTGGGGGTTCAAAGGCCGACCCGTCAGCTCCGGGTGGAACTGAGCACCGATGAAGTAGGGGTGCCCGGGGAGTTCCAGCACCTGCATGATCGGTTGGACCGGGTGTCGGCCGGAGAAGACCAGGCCCGCGTCTTCCAGCTGCTTGATGAACTTTGGATCGACTTCGTAACGATGGCGGAAGCGTTCGCGGATCGTAAACGGCTTGTCCTCGGTCTTAGTCTGATAGAGGAACGCTGCGAGTGTGTTCGGCTGGATCAGCACGTCCTTGCCGCCTAAGCGCATGTTTCCGCCGAGGCCTTCGATCTTCTTCTGTTCGGGGAGGATGTCGATCACCGGGGCGTCGGAGAGCTTGTCGAACTCCGTGCTCGCCGCTTCGGGCAGCGAGGCGACGTTGCGTGCGTATTCCACGACCGCCATCTGGAAGCCCAGGCAGATGCCCAGGTACGGCAGCCCGGTCTCCCGGCAGTGCTTGACGCAGGCGATCTTGCTCTCGGTCCCGCGGTGCCCGAACCCACCCGGGACGATTACCGCGTCGACGCCCTTGAGTTTCTCGGCGGCCTCGGCCGGCTCGAAGCGCGTGGTGTCCAGCCAGATCGTTTCGATGTCGCAGCTCAGGTGCGTGCCGCAGTGTTCGATGGCCTTGTCGATCGAGGCGTAGGCGTCCCGCAGCGAGGCGTACTTGCCGGTGATCCCGATCCGGGCCTTGTATTTCCGCTTCCCGGTGAGCTTGCCGATGAAGGACTGCCACTTGTTACGGGCCTTGTCTTCGTGGCTCTGATCGACTCGGCCGTGCAGGTCCAGCATCGTCAGGACCTCCCGGTCGAGCCCGGCCTTACGCATCGAGTCGGGGATCGTGTAGATCGAGTCGCGGTCGTGCATCGAGAAGACCCGGTGCATCGGGACGTTAGAGAACATCGCGATCTTCTGGGATGCGGACGACTCGACGGGGTTCTTCGCCCGGGCGGCGATGATGTGCGGCTGGACGCCGGCTTCTAAGAGCTTCTTCAGACCAAGCTGCGCCGCCTTGGACTTCTGCTCGCCCAGGGCCGGGGGCTCGATGACGTAGGTCAGCGCGACAAAGCAGACCGCGCCCTCGCCTTCCTCGAACGCCAGTTGGCGGACGGCCTCGATATAAAAAGCGTTCTCGTGGTCGCCGACGGTCCCGCCGACCTCGACGAAGACGACGTCCGCGTTCTGCTTCACCGCCAGGTCACGCAGCAGGTACTTCACCTCGCCGGTGACGTGGGGGATCATCTGGACATCGCGGCCGAGGTAGCCGCCGTGGCGTTCCTTATCCAGGACCTGCTTGTAGATCTGCCCGCTGGTGGTGTAGTTCTGACGGTTGAGGTTCTGGTCGAGCATGCGCTCGTAGGTGCCCAGATCCATGTCGGTCTCGAGCCCGTCGTCCAGAACGAAGACCTCGCCGTGGCGGTAGGGGTTCAGCGTGCCCGAGTCGATGTTCAGGTAGCCCTCCATCTTGATCGGCGCGACGGATAAACCCTTGTCTTTGAGCATCTTTGCGAGGCTGGAGGAAAAGATGCCCTTGCCCAGCCCGCTCATCACGGTGCCCAGGACGACGACGTACTTGTGGCGTCCGGGCTTATAGCCGGGGGGGATCGGATTAAAGAACTCGGATTCCTGCGTCGTATGACCGGCCTCGGCCAGCAGGTCGGCGGTATCAGAGGGGGCATGGGAACCGGGGGAGCCGGGGGCTCGGCTACCGGGGGTGGGCTTTGAAGGGTCGGCGTCGTTTGAGTCGGAGTTTTGGGGGGGCATCCCCGTTTGTACCATGCGCCGTGATCGGTTTCAAGAGGGGGTCACTGTGAATACAGAATCGCCGTGGTCCGCCGTTGCTTGCGGTACTTACAAACACCGTCGCCCGGGCACGGTCGTCGGGCTACAGCCGGCTGATCGCCGCCTTGAGTACGTCCTGGCACGCGGCTTTGGAGGCCAGGCCGCCGTGGGTGGTGGTCACCAGGAGTGCCGCGTTCCGTCCGGGAGCGATCCAGATCACCGCCCGCCACATCGTGTTGCTCCCCGCGTGCGACAGGGCCAGCCCGTGGGTCCACTCACGCTCGGGACGCCCCCAGCCCATGGCGTAGCTCTGGCCTTCCAACGGCGTGTGCAACCGCTTGTACGACGCCTCGGTCAGCAGCTCGAACGACTCGCCACGCGCCGCCCGCAGGTGGATCTGGGCGTACCGTGCCCAGTCGCCAAGCGACATGTGGATACGCCCGGCCGGTGCGAGCCCTTCGGGGTTGTCCGCCGATGGGTGAGTGGGGGGCATCGGGACATTCGCGTTGTGCCCGCGTGGCTGGTCGTCGCCCTGAGGCGGCCCGAAGCCGGCGCTGGCCAGGCCCAACGGCTCAAAAATAAGCTCGGGCATCAGTTCTTCGTAAGGCTTATCTTCCATCAGTTCGATGATGTGGCCGACGATGACGTAGCCGACGTTTGAGTAGCTAAACGCCGTGCCGGGCTCGGTGGTGGGTTCTTCGCCTAAGTACGTCTGTGTGATCAGGTGGCGCTGCTGCACGGGCGTCAACCCGTCACGGCGGAGCTTGAGCCAGATCGGTCGGCCGACCATCTTCGTGGCGAGCCCTGCGCGGTGGCCAAGCAGCTGCTCGATCGTGGCCCCTTGAAAACCCGGGTGGATCTCGACATCGCGCCCGGCCAGTGCCTCGCTGACCGGCATGTCCCAGCGGAGCTTGCCCCGCTCGACCATGACCGCGGCCAGCATGGCTGTCAACGACTTGCTGCACGACCCCAGGTGCCAGCGAGCATCGGTCGGCACCGCTGTGTCCAGGCCTTTGCCGATCGTGCCAACGGTCTGGGGCTCACCGATCTGCCCGTCGATAATCATCACCGCCCCCATCCCGGCCTGCGCGTACTCCTTCGACGCGGCCTCCAGGATCGGCTTGAGTTCCGGCTGGGCCCATGCCGGCGTCAGCCCCACAAGCACCAGAACGATCGGCAGCACGACGCGGAGGGGTTTCATAGAGGGCACCTTATTTATTTCGTTGGGTTCTGCCGTGGTAGTCGAAGCCATGTTCTTAGTATGACAACGCTCGGAGGGGGCGGTTTATTTTACTGACCGCCGACCACGCCGGGCTTCATCCGTCTGCGGGAGATTGGTCACGAAGAGGCACGAAATACACAAAAGTTTAGGAGCAAGCCTTAACCAGGCGGGGTCATTCTTTTGTGTATTTTGTGCTTTCTTGTGGCGATTTGCTTTTATGGTGAGCGCGGCGGGGGCGGGGTCAGCGATGCGATC
>CBDUNP010000306.1:0-4252 GCA_965368605.1 uncultured bacterium
CTGTGGCCGAGCCCGTACCCAAACCGCAGCCCCGCCAGCGAGTACCCTTTGCTCAGCGTCCGTAGCAACAGCACGTTATCCAGCGCGTCTTCGCCTCGGATGAGTTCCAGCGCGTCCAGCCGTGCGAAATCAACGTAGGCCTCATCGACCAGCAGCACCCCCTTAAACTCGGTGGCGATCTGCCGCAGCCGGTCAGCGGATTCATACCGCCCCGACGGTGCGTGCGGGCTGACCACGATCGCCAAGCGACACCCCGCGTCGTTTAATTGGCTGGCAAAACTCTTCGGGATCGCCCAGTCGTCCTCCAAAGGCACACGCACGATCGGCGTGTCGTGTATCCGGGCCAGCACGTCATACAACGAATAGGTCGGCGACGTTTCACCCAGCCCGCCTGCGCCCTGCTCGCCGCTTGGGTCGCAGAACACCGTGAACGCCAGCCGCAGCAGCTCGTCTCCGCCGTTGGTCGCGATGACCTGATTCGGCTCAAGGTCGTGCGTCTCCGCCGCGACACGCCTGAACGTGTCGGCGGTCGGCGAGGGGTATCGGCGCAGCGCGTCCGCCCCAACCCCCGCGATCGCTTCGAGCACGCCCGGCACCGGGGGGTACGGGTTCTCATTCGTGTTCAGCTTGACGACCTTGGTATCCACCGGCTGTTCGCCGGGGACGTAAGGGCTCAGGCCTCGGATGTTGTCTCGTTCGTATGCCATGAGCCCCCTATCGTCGCCGCAGCCGCATCGGGGGTCAATCGAGGGGCCTTGTTTTCAGCCGCTGGGGTCGATAACCCCCGACGTATGTCTATCCGGGGTCGATCGCGTAAACTATGCCGCTATGAGCCGCCAAGCAGGTTGGATAGTCCTTGCCGCCCTCCTTATCGTTCTGCCGATCCACGGCGAAACGGGCCATCCGTCCGTTTGGTGGTCGGGTCTGGAAGCCGCCCATGCGGACACCGCCGACGACGTGGTCGATGCCGCGGCCCTGCTGCTGACCCAGAGCACCCAGGTCGACCGACGGGGCACGCATAACCTCCTGCTTAAAGCGATCCGCCATCTCAACGACCCGGACACCCGCCCGTTGTTTGAATCCCTGGCCAACGCCGATCACCCGGGGCTGAAGATCCACGGCATCCTTGGCCTGGCCGAGGTCAGCCCCGAGCGGCGTGTGAATCTCTCACAGATCGCACAGGTCGAAGACCCCCTCGTCCAGAGCACGATCATCACCGCCGCGATGGACGCGGACCTGCTGGACCACGCTCAGGCCCGACAGATGCTTAAGTGGGACGGCCTGGCCGATGAGGTCAAGGTCCTGGTCGCGATCCGCCTGGTCGAAGCGGGAAATTTCAAAGACACGGCCACGCTCCACAACGCCCTGACCGGCGCAAAGAAACTCGGCGGCTCCGCCTTGGCCGCGATGCTGCTGATGCAACTGGACGACCCCGCCGGGCTGCAGCACCTGCGCAGCGTGGTAGACGCTTCCGAAGACTCGCAGCGAGACACCGTGCGTGTCATGCTCCTGCAGACCGCGCTCAAGCACGAGTTCAGCCGGGTCGCCCCCTGGGCGTTAGAGATCGCCAAAAACCCTGACACCGATCCCGTGCTTTCGTTGCTGGCGATGCGGACCGCGTTACGCTTCGGCGAGCCCGGCGCGACAGACCTCTGGCAGATGCGTTTCGAGGAAGCTGCCAAGTCCCCGGCCAGCCGTATACGCCTGGCACTGACCGCTCTGCACCTGGCCCCTTGGCTCGAGCCAGGGCTGTTCGAGGTCATCAGCCAGGACGACGACCCGATGCTACAGGCCATCGGCGAGGCCGGCATCCAGATCGCCACGCGGTCCGAGACCGCCGGCGACGCCGCGGCCGCGCTGCTGGAGTTCGGCCACCCGATGATCAACGCCTGGGCTCTGTCCTACGCCACCGACCACGCCTCGGACTTCGACGCACAGATCATCCTGCTGGGCCTGATCCTCGCTTACGAACACAGCCCACAACGAGGCAAGGCCCGCCGATTGGATGAAGCGGTCCAGGCCGCCGAAGCGTTGTATGAACGCAGCCCCGACGCCGCTGTCAAACTCCTGCGTCCGATGCTTACTGATACCGCGACCGACAAGCTCCTGACCCAGGCGATCCTGCTTGGCCTGATCCGCTCGCGCGAGCCCGGGGCCTGGGACGTTGTGGCAGGATTAGAGGGCCAGCTCAACAGCATCGACGCGCAGGGCCTGGCCCTGCTGCTTTGCGCACGCACCGACCAGCCGATGCAGGCCGAACAGATGAAGAACCTATCCATGTTCGCCCGAGGCGGGGGGCGTCTTGAAGACTCCCTGCGTATCCAGGCGGCCTGGCTTTACCTTAAACGAATCGGTCGGACCCATGAGGCCCTCGACCGTGTCCTTGGAACCACGACCCCATGAGCGAAATCCCACTGAGTCAGCCCGATATCTCCGAGTCGGATATCCAGGCGGTCACCTCCGTCCTCCGGTCCGGCCGATTGAGTATCGGCCCGCGGCAGGACCTCTTCGAGCAGATGGTCGCTGCACGCACAAAACGCACGCACGGTGTCGCGGTGTCTTCGGGCACGGCCGGCCTGCACCTGGTATTGAAAGCGCTGGGCATCGGCCCCGGCGACGAGGTCATCACCACCCCGTTCAGCTTCGTCGCCAGCGCCAACTGCATCCTCATGGCCGGTGCCACCCCCGTCTTCGTCGACATCGACCCGGCGAGCCTGAACCTCGACCCGGCCCGGCTTGAAAAGGCGATCACCGAAAAAACCAAGGCCATCGTCGCCGTCGAGATCTTCGGCAACCCGCGACACATGGACCGGATCGCCCAGATCGCCGGCGCCCACGAGATCGTGCTCATCGAAGACGCCTGCGAAGCCCTCGGCGGGGTCCACATGGGTAAGCCCGTCGGCTCGTTCGGCCGCGCCGCCGTCTTCGGGTTCTACCCCAATAAGCAGATCACCACCGGCGAGGGCGGCATGATCGTCACCGACGACGACCGTCTGGCAGACCTTTGCCGATCCATGCGCAACCAGGGCCGCCCCAGCGACGCACACAAGGGCGACGCCAACAAGTCCGGCGCCTGGCTCGCCCACGAACGTCTCGGATACAACTACCGGATGTCCGAGATCACCGCGGCGCTTGGCTGCTCACAGATGGAACGCCTCGACGCCTTCCTAGACGCCCGACGCAACGTCGCGGGGATGTACATGCGGCGACTCATGGACTTCGACGACCTGATCCTCCCCAACGTCCAGCCGGGCACCGAGGAAGACATGTCCTGGTTCGTCTTCGTCGTCCGCCTCTCCGACCAGTACGGCCACACCGAACGCGACCGCATCATCCAGGGCATGCGCCGCCACGAGGTTGGGGCGTCCAACTACTTCCCCTGCATCCACCTCCAGCCCTTTTACCGCGAACAGTTCGGCTTCAAGAAAGGCGACTTCCCCGCCAGCGAATCCATCAGCGAACGCACCATCGCCCTGCCCTTCTTCAACAAGATGGACGAGACCCAGGTCGAACTGGTCTGCCACACGCTTAAGGTCATGATCCAGCGCGAGCAGTTGCTGAAACGCTGATTTAGATCAACCGCGAAGGCGCTAAGAAAAGTAGAATGCAGACAGGATTAACCGGATGGCTTCAGGCTCTAAACCCAGCTATCCCGTCAATCGTGTCATCCTGTCCACATTCTGATTCTTGATTCTTTCTTTCTGATCTTCGCGCCTTCGCGGTCCAAATCTTTACACTACACATTAAACAGAAAGTGGCAGACGTCCCCGTCCTGCATGACGTAGTCTTTACCCTCGACGCGCATCTTCCCTGCTTCTTTGATGGCCTTTTCGGTCTTGTGCGCTTCAAGGTCGGCCACCGAATACACCTCGACCCGGATAAACCCGCGCTCAAAGTCCGTGTGTATCACGCCCGCCGCCTGAGGGCCGGTCGCGCCGATCGGGATCGTCCAGGCCCGGACCTCTTTCTCCCCGGCCGTGAAGTAGCTCTGCAAACCAAGCAGGCTGTAAGCCGCACGCGCTAGCGAGTGCAGCGCCGGCTCTTGAAGCCCTACGCTCTCCAGCAGCTCCTCGCGGTCTTCTTCATCCAGTTCCGCCAGTTCGCTCTCCAGCTTCGCACACACCGGCACGACCGCTCCGCCCTCGGCCTCGGCCCGCTCGCGCACGCGCTGAACCAGCTCGCCCTCGCCTTGCGGGTCGTCTTCCTGCACGTTCGCCACGTACAGCACGCGCTTGGCGGTGATGAAGCCGAA
>CBDUNP010000307.1:0-4219 GCA_965368605.1 uncultured bacterium
CTCGGGAGCAGGTGGAGCACTACTGCAATAACGAATGGGCGGTCCATCTGGACGATGTCATGATCCGTCGATCCAGTTGGGCGCACTACCACCAAGACGGGTTAGCTACCGCTGAGAAAGTCGCGGCATGGATGGCGGACATTGCCCGATGGGATCAGCCGCGGCTCGACAGCGAGTTGACGCGATACCACCAGGCTTTGACATTCCCACACAAAACCGAACCGGCGGAGGCTCAGCCTCAAGAAACCGCCAGCGTGTGATCTTTACACGAGAGCAGGCACATCAACCCCCAAGGCACGATATGACTTCAATGATCAGAATTAAACGATCGGGACTGGCTGCGGTCGCCGCGTTCATGCTCGGCTCTGCCGGTGGGCAGCAAGCCTTGATCGGCTCAGAAGCGGGCTATGCTGACGCCGTCTTGGCCGACAACCCCGTCGGGTACTGGCGCTTCGAGGATGATGCGTCATCTAAGATCACGGTGAACAGCGCCGACAATGTCGAAGCTGTCCGGGGCACAAACCACAACGTCTCGCTCGCCCAACCCAGCGCAACCGCCGCGCTCGGGTCGGCCGCCGCGTTTTCGACACAAGGTAATCGCAAGAGCTATATCGATCTGGGATCTCCTCGATCGCTAATGATCCGGGATGACCTGACCGTTGAGTGGTGGCAATGCATGACCCACAACGACACCGAGGCCCGGTCGATTATCAGCTGGGCACGCCCGGGGGAAACCACCGGAGACAACGTGCTCTACGAGATGATGCTCCGGTACAGCTCTGAACAGAAATCAGAAAAGTACCCCCGCCCCCAAATCGTGCTGGGCCACGAGTACGGGAAGGGGAATAACCTGCGTGCATACTCACAGGCCGTCATCCACCCCCACAAGTGGTACCACATCGCCGCCGTCCGCGACGCGAAGGCTATGACCATTCGCTACTACATCAACGGCATGCCCTCGGGCGACCCGATCAGCTACCGTGACAAACATGAGAATGCGCAGGGCGGCGACGTCGGCGGTGTCACCATCGGACGCCTCGGACAATTTGATAGCAGGTACTTCCAGGGGTTGTTGGACGAGATCGCCGTCTACGATCACGCACTCAGCGGAGACCGTATCATGGCCCACTACCGCGCCGCACTCAGTACCGAGGACCGTTCGGACCGCGCCATCGTCGTCGGCCACCGCGGCAACCACCACGAAGCCCCGGAGAACACCCTTGTCTCCTACGAACAGGCGCTCGCGGCCAAGGCCCCCATCGTCGAACTGGACCTGAACCGCAGCAAAGACGGCGTGGTCGTTCTGGTACACGACGACACCGTCGATCGGACCACGAACGGGTCCGGCTACGTAAAAGACCTGACGCTGCAACAACTCAAAGAATTGGACGCCGGGCTGTGGAAGAGCCCGAGATATGCCGGCGAGACCATCCCGACCTTCCAGGAGGTTGCCGAGTTGTGCAAAGATCGAGCCATCATGATGCTCGACCTCAAGGCCGACGTGAAGGGCGACGAGATCGCCAAGGTCCTTTCCAGCACGGGGATCAGCCAGGACCAGGTCATCGTCGCGCCTTGGAAAATCGAACGCGCGCCGGGCCTTGTTCCCTACCTGCCGGATGCCCCGATGATCCTGCTGCACAGCAAGCCGCCGGCCGCCTACAGCACCGGGGACCGGTTCTTTCAAGACATGAAGGCTCAGGGGTTCAGCGGTTTCTCACTGAAGTGGATGCATCTGTCGAAAGAGTTTGTGCAGGATGCCCACCGCCACGGGATGAAGGTCCACTCATGGACGATCAACGACCCGGAAGAGATCAGCGGTGCCGTCCTGATGGGGATTGACGGCATCATCACCGATTACCCCGAGGCAGCCGCGGCCCAGATCGGGCAGATCCTCGACTGATTCCTTATGATCGGATGGCATTTCAGCCAGAGGCTTTCGCCATGGCTACGACCAGACCACTACGCAGGTGACTTGTACATATGATCAACCGATTCCGAAAACTGCTCGCCCCCGCTCCCCACATCGAACGCCTCCCGGACGACGAGGTCAAGCGGCAATACCCGTTATATCGTTGGCGGATACTGGAGTCGACATTTCTGGGTTACGCCGGGTTCTATCTCGTCCGTAATAATATCTCGGTTGTCACCAAGGAGATGGAAGGGGCGTTAGGGTACGACCACTCGATGATCGGCACGATCCTTGCCGCTACCGCGATCTCCTACGGCTTGGGCAAGTTCGTGATGGGCGCGTGGTCCGATCGCAGCGATCCGCGGAAGTTTATGGCCCTGGGCATGCTGCTGACCGCCCTGGTCAACATCGCTTTCGGCAGTGTTGCCAACTACTCTCTGCACATCACCCTCTGGTCGCTTAACGGGTTTGTCCAGGGGATGGGCTGGCCGCCGTGCGGACGCTCCATGGGCCACTGGTACAGTGTGCGCGAACGTGGTGTGTTCTTCAGCATCTGGAACACGTCACACAACCTCGGCGGCGGTATTGCCGGCATCGTCGCAGCCTGGGTCGCGGGTATATACGGCTGGCAAGCGGCGTTCTACTTCCCCGCGGCCATCGCATTGATCGGGTCGGGCTACCTCTTTTGGCGGTTGCGCGATACGCCCCAATCCGTCGGCCTGCCCCCGATCGAGGAATACAAAAACGACTACACCGAAGAAGAACTCAAGCACGGAGTCAATGAGAGAGAGCTTGGCACCAGAGAACTCCTCTTTACCTACGTCCTGACAAATAAGTATGTCTGGCTTCTGGCCATTGCAAACTTCTTTGCATACATCGTGCGCTACAGCATGCTCGATTGGGGGCCAAGGTACCTCCAGGATGTTAAGGAAGGTTCGCTGCACTCCGGCGGGCTCGCCATCCTTGTCATAGAGTTCGGCGGGATCCCGTCCACGATCTTCTTCGGCTGGGTCTCGGATAAACTCAGCGGGCGGCGGGGCATGGTCGGCACGCTCTGCATGATCCCGATCGCGGTCGCGTTTGCTGTGATCGCGCTGACCCCGTCGGGCTATCTCTGGCTGGACATGTGTATGCTGGCGATCATCGGTTGCTTCATCTACCCGGTGATCAACCTGATCACCATCGCGGCACTGGACCTGACATCCAAGAAAGCCATCGGATGTGCCGCGGGGTTCATCGGCCTGTTCGGCTACATCGGCCGGACCGTACAGGCCAAGGGCTTCGGCTGGATGGTGCACCACTTCAAGGATGTCTACTCTCTGGAAACCGCCTGGCTGATCGTGATGTACTCGATCCTCGGATGTGCCGTGATCACGATCGCGTTGCTCGCGATCATGTGGCGACTTAAACCCAAGGCCTAAGATTAATGAGAACTAGATCACTCCATCTTGTCTGTTCAATACTGTGTGCTGCGTTGTTCTCAGAACACCTCGCGTATGCTCAAGACATATTCGAAGCGCCCCCGGTCACGGTGGATAAAGATCATGACCCGATGCCCTTCGTCCCCGGTTCATGGACGATGGTCGTGATGCCGGACACGCAGAACTACGTCGACACGCGAGACCCCGCGCTACTGCCAGGCATCCTCAGGCAGATGTGCGACTGGATCGTCGCGAACAAAGACGCACGCAACATCGGCCTGGTCGTCTTCCAGGGTGATATCGTTGACAACAACGACCGCGAGTTCAACGGCATCCCCAATTATGAATGGACACTCGCCAAGCAGGCGATCCGTGTACTGGATGATCAGGTCCCCTACGTCATGGTTACCGGTAACCACGATTACGGCCCCGGTGGTTCAGCGAAAGACCGCACCTCCGCGTTTAACCATTTTTTTAAGGCCTCCGACAACCGCCTGAATAACCCCGACACCGGCGGCATCATCGCGGGCCTGTTTGAGCCGGGCCGACTGGACAACACCTATTCCATCGTTGATACCGGTACGCGCAAGCTTCTGGTCTTCTCCCTGGAGTTCGGCCCGCGGCAACGGGTCATCGACTGGGCCAATGACATCGCGACACGGCCCGAGTTCCGCGATCACTCGATCGTTCTGGCGACCCACGCCTATCTAAGGGAGGGCGATCTCCCCGACCCCTCCGCCCCAATCAGCGAACACAACCTGCCAAAGCCGTACCGGGCAGACTACAAAGACCCCTCGCAAAACAACAAGCACAACCCACACCACTACAAGCTGTCTTCAATTAATCATGAACACAATCCGGTCCACGACGGCGAAGAGATCTGGCACGA
>CBDUNP010000308.1:0-4196 GCA_965368605.1 uncultured bacterium
ATGCTCGATATCATCAGTTACCACAGCCACACATCAATTGTCATTTGCACTCTCTCGTTCCCCAAAGCGCCCAATATATACCTCTGATCGATTCCGTTCGTAAGTCCAAGCCAAGGACCGGGCGGTCAAAACTCATGGATTGCTTGCTCGCCTCATTGACCTTCGACGTGCTCGCTCTGATCCCACACCGTCAAGTGCGACAGGTCGCGTGGCCGGGTTGGCAGCAGCACGCCGGCGGTGTAGCCGATGACGAACATAATCGTGTTGCCGATCAGGCCGGTGTAGTAGAGATCGAACGGGACGTGCAGGGCCTGTGGCAAAGTGTCGGGCCAGTGCTTGGCGATCACCGTCCATGATGTAAATACGAACGACAGGGCGATGCCCAGCCAGATCGCCTTGGCGTCGCCCCGCCGTGTGAAGAACCCGATCAGGTAGATGCCCAGCATCCCCCCCGCAAGCAGCGCGGTGACCACCGCGGCGGTGTCCTGAAGCGTTTTGGTTTCCATCTTCGCCAGCACGATCGCGCCGCCGATCATGAAGGCCGCGGCAACCGTGGCGATGGACCAGGCGGCTTTGAGGTAGTGGCGGTCGTCCCGGTCTTTGACGACGTGTCGGCGGTAGATATCGACCACGCCGACGGTGGAGATCGCGTTGATCGACGAATCCAGCGACGACATCGCGGCCGCCAGCGCCGCGGCGATGACCAGGCCCGACACGCCCGACGGCAGCTGTGTCATGATGAAGTACGGCAGGACCTGCTCGGCCTTGCGTACGCCGGTGAGCATCTCGGCGGCCCTTGGGTCGGGGAACGCCTGGTAATACACGAACAGGCTCGTGCCCAGGAACATGAAGAATGCCCAGATCGGCACGCTCGACCCGGCGCAGATGAGCATCGCCCGGCGTGCCTCCTTCGTGCTCTTCGCCGCGACGTAGCGCTGGACCACGTTCTGGCTCGAAGAGAACTCGGTGAGGTACCACATCAGCCCGAGCACGAGCATCATCGTCGCGGTCTTCTCGCTGAGCGACAGGCCCCAGGACGGCGCGGTCGCGACGCCGTCGTTGACTTCCGAGAGCGTGAACTTGTTGTGTGTCGCGGCAACGTCGAAGATTTCACCGAACCCGCCGGGCAGCTGATAGACGATGAAGCTCAGGCAGATCACCCCGCCGAGCACGAGCACGATGGTCTGGATCACGTCGGTCCAGACCACCGCGTCGATCCCGCCGATGATCGTGTAGAACCCGACGAGCACGCCGCCGACAAAGATACACAGCGTCGGGTCCAGCCCGGTCATCTCGTGAACGACCAGAGAGATCAGATAAAGGATGATGCTGACGCGGAACAGCTGCCCGACGATAAATGAAAACGCCGCGTAAACACGGACCGACGGGCCGAAGCGTTCTTCGAGGTATTCATACGCCGTGGTGAGGTTGCCCCTTCTAAAAAAGGGCAGGAACACATACGCCGCGATCAGCACGGCCGCGGGCAGCATGAGGTTCGGCAGGAAGCGGAGCCAGCCGGTCTTGTACGCGTCCGCCGGGAACGCCAGGAATGTGACGGAGCTGATCGACGTCCCGACCATGCTCAGCCCGATCGCCCAACCCGGGAACGAACGCCCGCCGACAAAGTACTGCTCTGTGTTCGTATTGCGACGCGAGAACCACACGCCCATCAACGCCATCATCCCCAGGTAGCCAAACAGCGTGACGAAGTCCAGGACAGTTAGATTCAGGTCGGGCATACAGGCTCCAAGTAGATTGATTGGCAATCCCACGGTCCGATGTGTTCCACCGGTGATGCGGGAAAGATACTAAGGCACATCTGCTTATACCGCAGCTGCCGGCAACTGCTCTGTCAATGCCGACACACGTTGCTGTACGACCATCCGTTCACGTTCGTTGAAACGTTGGAACGGCATACTCATTACGTCACCGCACAGGTCCATACACGATAGCGCACACTTGATCCCCTTAATGATCGATGAACCATGTCGACCGACGTGATAGAGCGATGAAGACACGTCCATGACTCTTGCGTGTAGCTGGTTTACCGCCACAATGTCTTGTGCGACAGCGGCGTGATAGAGGTCGACATACAGTTTTGGGAACAAATTGGCACCGCCGGACACGCCACCGTGGCCACCCAGCAGTGTCGCCTCTCCCATCATCTCTTCCGGCCCGATCAATACTGTCTTACCGGGGTAATCCTTCATTAACCGGACTACCTGGTGGAAGTAGCCCATCCGCCCCGAGCTATCCTTGTAAGCCATCACCCGCGGGTGATCCAGCAGCCGTCGCAGCGTTTCCAGTTCTAGATCCATTTTCGTACAAGCGGGCATGTTATATAGCACAACCGGAAGGGGTGACTCATTTGCCAGGCCCTGAAAGTATTCGACCAATTCCGGTTGGCCCGCGGAAAAGTAGTATGGCGGCGCGGCCACGACTGCGCTGGCGTTGCACTCTGCGGCGTGGTGCGCAAGCGACAGTGACTCAACGTATGACGTGTCCGTTACACCTACCAGCACCGGCACGCGACCATTTACTAATGTACAGGATCGTTTGATCAGCTCTCTCCGTAACCGATAACTCAGGCTCGGGCCCTCGCCGGTAGTACCGAGGATAAACAGCCCGTGTACTCCGCCACCGAGCATGTGCTCGATCAGCCGTTCCAGCCCGGGGATATCAAGCTCATCATGATTGGCCAGTGGAGTAACCATCGGTGGAACGATACCGGTAAAGCGTAAAGTATCCGGGATCTGGTTATTCATAAGGTGCTTCCTGTACTTCAGTATCACGGCAAAAGCGATTTAGATGGTCAGTTGGCCAGGGATTTAATGGTCGCCATGTTATGTGGCGACTAGGTATCGACCATTGCAAGGAACACCGCTTCACCGATCATGGTCAAACCCTGTCACGATGTCGATCTGAAGAACGTCCACGTTCAGATCTCTCAACGAACACACATATCGTAGTCACTCAATCGTGTGCGTCAGAGACAACACACGCTCTGGCTATTCCACATCGGCTGGCCACGAGAGGTCACGCCTGCTGTAGTAAAGTAGTCGCCCTTCCTGATCACCCACGATCAGGTCAGGTCCATCAGGCTGGCCTGTGTCCCAGACCGCGGGGCTACACGCATGTGAGCCTATACGGATAGGCTCGCCACGAAAGCGTATAAGCGTGGGGAAAGCAAATCGTGGCGATTCGTCGGTGCCTACGTTACGGAGGAAAACCACCGCCGCCCCCTTTAACCCTTTAGATCTCGGCAAGCCGGTCTTGGGGTTGGGAATAGAGTTGTGCTGATTAGTACCCACAAGCAGGTCTTTGTTTCCATCTCCATCCCAGTCGGTCAAAAGGATCTTTGTACGTCCGGTGGCACCGGCTGCGAGGTAGTTGGCGCGGATGGCGCTCCCGTCATCGAGTTGCAACTTACCGCCATCGGAAACATTGAAGTCGTCAATGCGCCAGTAGAGGTGGAACTCATCATCGTCATCGAGCATGACGTAGGCCATACGTTCGCCCAGTTTTGCCACGCCCGGACGGACGCGCCACGTTCCGTGAAGATCCAGTCCCCAGCAATAGAGCATCTCGGGTTGGTCGAAGTTGGGCTGTGCGGGCGTACCGCGGTTCAGATAGACCTCGTGGCGAGCTGTTGCACTACTCATCATGATGTCGGGTAATCCGTCGCCATTCCAATCCGCAATATTCGGCGAGCTATACCCCCAGTTGGCCTCTTGCGGCCCCTGTATATCGCTGTAACCTGGGTGAATATGGATCTCTCTTCCGGCGGCGTGTACCGCGACACCCGGAGCAAATGCGGGCGCTCCGTTACTGCCCGTGTTATGAAAGTAAATCACGCGGCCTTCGGAGTTCCCGCTGATCAAGTCAAGGACGCCGTCGCCATTCCAATCCGCCGCGTTCACCACAGGCAGCGAACCGGGGTACAACTTAGCATCCCGCTCCAGGACGGGGACCGGGTCGTCATAGACGGGGGCCCCTTGGGCTGTGAACCGATCGGCAAAGCGATAGTAGTAAAGGCCGCACTCGCCGCCGGCGATGAGGTCGCTTTTTCGAGCGGTATCCGCGTTTGGGTATGCCACCGGGACGGGATTAAGGAACGGATTACGGTGCGCGATACCGTCTGCATCAGCGAGCAAACGGTTGGCTTCGGTCTTAGGTGCGGTGGGCGAGGGGCGGTG
>CBDUNP010000309.1:0-4172 GCA_965368605.1 uncultured bacterium
GTCGTCCCGAGGTTCTCCTGGTCCAGCACCGCGGGTATCGTGCCCGCATAGAGTGTTGACCCGGCTAGCAACACTAACGCCGCACACAACGACCGAACAATATTATTATTCATCAAGTCCATTCTCGCCTCCTGTAACTCAAGGTAGGCTGCTTACTATATCAAAGCTTGCCGACAAGGCGACGGCGCGCCCCCAGCGAAACCACACCAAGCCCCAGCAACACCGCCGTGCCTGGCTCGGGAACCGTGCCGTCTGTTCCCTCCAAGGGTGGTGGCGTCCCCGCGTTCCAGTTGCCCAGCACGGTGTTCAGGTCGTCGATGCCGACGAAGTTGTCGCCGCTGGGGTCCGCCAGTGGGTTGCCCGGCGGGATGGTCTGGTTCCAGTTGGCGAGCACGATGTTCAGGTCGTCGATGCCGACGAACCCGTCGCCGTTGAGGTCGCCGACGAGGCCGGGGACGGGGACTTCGAGGATACCCGGGCCGGTGAACAGCCCGAGTGTAAACTCGGCGCCGGAACCGAACCCGCCGTAGGTGCCGGGCTGCTGAGCGATGTTGTCGATGATCAGCTCGTCGATGGCGTCGGTGCCGAAGAAGTTGAGGTTGACGGTGACGCTGCCGTCGAGGATGAGGTCGGCGGCGTTGTGGAGTGAGGCGGTTTCAAGGGTCAGGGTGCCGGCTTCGACGATGGTGTCGCCGGTGTAGGTGTTGACACCGTTGAGTGCAAGGATGCCTCCGCCGGTCTTGGTCAGCGAGCCGGGGCCGCTGACCGTGTTCTGGATCGTGTAGCTGTCGAGGTTGGTGGTTGCGATGTCGAAGATGCCGTTGCCCAATCCCAGGATGAACTCGCGGTCGGGATCGGCGACCGTGGTGGCCGTGACCTGAAGCGTCCCGCCGTCGAACGTGACCACACCGAACGGCCCGCCCCCCAAACCCGGCGGCGTCGAAAGCGAGTTGGCGATAATGGGACCAATCCCGCCCGTGGTTAATCCAAGTGCCTCGTCATCGGCGATCGAGACCACGCCCGCCTGGATCACGGTGCCACTGCGGTATGTGTTTGCCGCGGTCAATGTCAGTGTCCCGGGCCCGAGTTTGATCACCTGGCCGCTACTGATGACGCCGTTAACGGTGTAGCTCTGCCCGGCGTCGACCACGATCGGCTTGTCATCGCCTGTGAAGTTGCGGTTGGTTGAATGCGTCGCGGTCACTTTCAGAGACCCGCCGTTAAACTCCAGCTTGGCGTTGGCCAAGGGGTCTCCGAGGTTGGCGTCGCTGGAGATCGCGAGCGTGCCGTCGCCGATTGACCAAAAGAACGTATTTGTGTTGATGCCCCCGAGCGTCAGTGTGCCCAAGCCGCGCTTGATCACCAAATCGATACTCGATCCCGGTGCGTCGCTGACCGTGCCGTTGATGGTGTAGCTGTCGGTGACATCGATGATGGACAGTTCCTGGCCGGCTTGGAAGTCTCGCGTCGTGGTGGAGTTCCCGTTGACCCGCAGGGTGGGGAGGCTACCGAAGTTTTCGTTGCCGTTGAGTATGACCGACCCGCCGGGGTCGCCCAGGCCCGTGTCACCGTTGACCTCTAGAACACCGGCGTTGATGGTCATCCCGCCGCTGTGCGTGTTGACCCCGTTGAGCGTCAGCGTGCCGTCGCCGGATTTAACCAGCCCCGTGGGTATGCCGAGGATGTGGCTGAGGCTGCCGTTGATGATCAGGTTGCCGCCGTCGTTGATGAACCAGTCGTGATCCAGGCCGTCTGAAAAAGCCACGTTGCTGTTGATGGTGTGTGTGCCGGCGCCGAGGACGTCGATGCCGGGAAGGTTTCCTACCGACAAGGTATCCGTGGGGCCGTCGATCGTGTACGGCGTGATACCCGAGAAGGTAACGCCGTTCACCTGGTGATCACCGTTGAGATCGACGTTGAACGTTGAAGCGGATCCATTGAACACGATAAATTCAAATGGACCGGGCACGAAGCCCAGGTCCCAGTTGGTCGCGGTCCCATAGTCGGTGGGGGATCCCAGATCATCACCTTGCCAGATCGACGAACCCCCACCCGCATAAGCCTGTGCCGAGCCGAAAAGTAAAGCCACGGCCCCGACCGCCAGCCCGGCGCACGCCGACCTGCGCATTACAGTTTGAATGGTCATCCTTAGCGCCCTCTCGTTTGAAACAGGTTGTGATGCAGTAACAAGGCCACGCCCGGCCCCTTGTATAGAACACACTACCGGATACCCGTGGGCAATGCCACGAAAATCCGGGTATAGCGGGCTAAGACGGTATATAAAAGAACGCTGACGTGTTTTGGAAGGATGGGCAAGCCCCGCGCGTGGGCCTACCGAGCCACTCGGTCCCGCCCATATGCCAACCCAATCACCAGGCCAAGCACCACCCCCAGCGACGCGGGTTCCGGCACGGCCGCACCGACCGGCGGTGTCCCCGCGTTCCAGTTACCCAACACCTCGTTCAGGTCGTCGATGCCGACGAAGCCGTCGCCGGACGGGTCGGCCAGCGGGTCGGCTGGGGGAACGTTCTGGTTCCAGTTGCTTAAGACCAGGGTCAGGTCGTCGATGCCGACGAAGCCGTCGTCGTTCAGGTCGCCTGGGATGAAGTAGTTGTGTGTGTGGACCGGCAACTCGCTTAGCGTGAGTGCGACCGATTCCTGGCCGTCTGTTTCGCCGAGGGACCAGACGCGCAGTGGGCCGGTGCTTATATGGCCACCGACGTGGACGGGCACCCGGCCGCGCAAGTCCGGGAGCTTAAAGTTGAACTGACCATCGCCGCCGTAGGTCGTGCCCAGGAGCGAGAACAGGGCGTTGTTACTACTAATCGCCAACGTCTGCCCGTCGGCGAACTCCCAGCCCGCGGGCGCGGTGAGCCCGGCGAACAGTCGTATCTCCCCGTAGAACGGCGTGCGGCTATTGGTCGGGCCATAGGTCGTGCCGCCACCAACGCTGGGGTAAAGCCCCTGTGTGGCGATGATGTAGTTCAGCGTGGTGGTCGGCTGCATGTTCTCGTGCGCCTGCCCGCCGCCGGCGTTGCCCAGCGGGTCGTTGGCCGGGTGTCCGTGTACGGGCATCGTGCTCTCGGTGAGCGTGACATTTTCAGCACCAAGCGTGGTGCCCAGCGTCCGATTCGTCAGCCCGGTGCCCAGGCCCTCGTGCATCGCCAGCCGGCCACGCAGGTCCGGGAGCTGGAAGGTGTCATTGCCGTCCCCGCCGTAGGTCGTCCCGATGACGTTGAACAGGCCAAAATTCTGTCCGGTGCCTAATAGCTGCCCGTCGGCCAGGAAGTTTCCGTTGGGCGCAAAACTAAACCCGCTCATCCGCACCTCGCCGCCGGTCTCCGGCAGGAAGAAATTGATCGCCTGTGAGGGCTTCATGTTGTAGTGTGACTGCCCGCCGCCGGTGAAGGTAGACGCGTCGATCGGTGCCACGATCGGATGGTCATGCGAGGGCATCTGGCTGCTGGAAAGTGTGACATTATCGACGCCGAGCTTCTGTCCGATCTGGATGTTCGAGATGCCAGGCGCGTTGCCGAACTTCAACGCAGACCGCCCGCGCAGGTCGGGTAGCGCGAGGGTCGTCCGCCCGTCCCCGCCGTAGATTGTGCCCAGGTACGAGAACATCTCGACATGAGTCGAGATCGGCAGGACCTGCCCGTTCGCGAATGCCCAGCCCTCCGGTGCAAAGTTTCCGGCGAACATCGTGATCTCCCCCAGGTACCGGTCGGGGTCCGTCGGCGATCCGGAGTGGCGGTCCGCAAACGCCCCCGATGTCGCGATCAGGTAATTGATGCCCAGGCCCGGCTGGTGGTTCTCGTGGCTCTGCCCGCTCCCGGCAGGGTCAGACGTAACCGCCACCGCCGATTCAATGGGCGCCAAGCCAACTACGTACAATAACACCGCGGTCAAAAACAGGTCTGTACGTTGCATGACTTTAACCCCGCCTCTCTAGCTGGATAGCTGACCGACCGAAGACATGGACGCAAGGCATCGACCGAACAGGGAAATACAAGAACTGGATGAATGATGTCCAGATCATTCCACGCAATAAACCTTGCCCACAGCATACCATCGCCGGGGGGGTAAATACAAAGGAAATTGCCTGGGTTTAATCGGATAGGGGCTTAGACAAGCCAGGAAAAGGTGCGGCCTACAGCCCGCCGTTGTCGACC
>CBDUNP010000310.1:0-4162 GCA_965368605.1 uncultured bacterium
CCGTCGCCTGAGATGTCTGCCAGCGGGTCGGCCGGCGGGACGGCCTGATTCCACGCACTCAACACGATGTTCAGCCAACAGATGCCGACGATTCCATCACAAACGGGGAACCCCCCCGAGTCATCCTCGAGAAACGCCCCGGCCCCAGATACCTCGTTCCCCCCCGGCGGCGTGCCGGCGTTCCACTGAGACAGGACCGCGTTGAGGTCGTCGATCCCGATGTAGCCGTCACCGGACCAGTCGGCCGCGGGGTCGGCCGGCGGGACATTCATATTCCAATTTCCCAGGACGATGTTGAGTTCATGGATCCCGATGAAGCCGCAACCGATGGTGTCGCAGGGTTCGAGATCGCCCGGCAGCGAGTCCGCGTCCCCATTGATGAGTGAGCCGCACGCGAAGCCGGACGACAGCAGACACAGCACGGCAATGCACAGGACGTTGCGGGTAATGTTCAGCATGTATTAGACCCCCAAGTTTTGATAGTGCATGGCTCGTCGTCCCGGAACACCTGGGCACCCCGAAGGTCGACCGCCACTATTGCAGTCTATCGCCCCGGCGGGCCAAAAACAAGATAATTTAATACGAACTTTATGCTTTCGTACCCCGGCTCTTGCGTGTGGCGGCCGGGGGGTGACAATAAGAGGCGTACGCCATCACGGGCGGGTCAACACAAGGGGACTTCTCATGCGGTGCTCGGAATGCAATGCGTTGATGGAAGAGGGGTTGCTGCCGGTGTCCCACGGGATGCACTGGCTCAAGGGCCGCAAGCCGGGAGGTGCCGGCGGGATGGCGGAAGATGTGCCCGGAACGCATGCCGTGATGCGTCCCAACCGGATGGAGGCCTACCGCTGCAAGAAGTGCCACCTGATCCTCTTCCGCTACGGCGAGTCCTGGGACACCAACAAGAAGGCGCAGATGCTGGCGGAGGCAGGCGAGGAATCCGGCGAGGAAGAGTCTGGTGGGGAAGACGTTTGAAGCATGAGAAGCCTCACATCCTTTTTGTCTGTGGCCGTAACCAATGGCGGAGCCCTACCGCGGCCAATATCTACGCCAGAGATCAACGATTTGAAGCCCGGTCTGCGGGCATGAGTTCAAAGAGCCGTCATCCCTTGTCAGAACGAGATATCCAGTGGACCGACCTGATTCTTGTAATGGAAGATAAGCATCAGCAACGTATCCGTGAGACATTCCGTGGTTGCGATCTACCACCGATCGCTTCGCTTGATATCCCCGACGACTATGCATTCATGGACCCAGAGCTGATAGTGCTGATCCGCGAATGCACGGAACCATTCTTGGAGGACCTATTGGGGGCCACTTAACCCGAGGTTTAGATGAACAGAGCCGGGCGGTAATCTGAACGATCTGTTTCCTTGTCACGTATCATGCCCGTATGAGTGAACCCCTGATCATCCTCGGCAGTTCGGCCCGCGCGGCGGCGCAGTCGGCGGTGGCGGCGGGGTACGCGCCCTGGTGCATCGACAAGCGTGGTGACCAGGACCTGCGAGCGATACCGGGGGCGTCGGTGCGGGTCGTCGAGCCGAGGCATTATCCGCAGGCGATCCTGCACATGCTCGACGAGGCGCCCGCGGACGCGAAGGTGCTGCTGGCAGGCGGGCTGGACGGGGAAGTGGACCTGCTCAAGGCGATCGGGTTCGAGCACACGTTTATGACCTCGCCTGCGGAGTCGGTGCGGAAGGTACGCTGGCCAAGCGCGCTGGCGACGATCCCCAAGTCACCCGGGCTGCGTCGTTGTCAGACGCTGACGACGGTGTCGTTCCTGCGCAGGCTCTGGCGGCTGGCGTTCGGGACGTTCGGCAAGACGCGGTACCTGCTCAAACCCCGCGACTCCTACGGCGGGCAGGGCATCCGGTGGTGGCGGCCCGGCGACCCGATCGACGCGACGCATTACCTGCAACAACACATCACCGGCATGCCGATCAGCGCGGTGTATACCTGCGACGGGTGGTCATCGGTCTTGCTGGGGGCGACGGAGCAACTGATCGGGGAGCCTTGCTTTGGGGCGAGTGAGTTCGCGTACTGCGGTTCGATCGGGCCGTTGCAGGTTTCGGAGAAGACACGTGACACGATGGCGCACCTGGGGGTCGTGCTGACGCAGCGATTTGATATGCGTGGCGTGTTCGGGGTGGACATGGTGATGGATTTTAAGGGCGTCCTTTGGCCGGTGGAGGTCAACCCGCGATACACGGCGAGCGTGGAGGTCGTCGAGAAGAACACGGGGGTGCATGCGCTGAATCCCAACGATGGGTCAAGGAAAGGCAAGCCCCCCCGCTCTTCGGTGCAGGGCAAGGCGGTGGTGTACGCCAAGATCGCGGGCGTGGTGCCGGACCTTTATGAACTGTTCAGCGCCGACCAGGTCGCGGACGTGCCGGAGGCGGGGAAGGCGGTGCGCAAAGGTGCGGCGGTGTGCACGGTGTTTGCGCACGGGCACTCAAGAGACGACTGCTTTAACAAGCTCAAGGCGATGGCGGGGAAGGTGTATTCGGCGATGAATGCGGGCAAGTCGTGACGCGCTCAAACACGTCGCAACAATGCCAGACCGGTGCCCGTGAGTAACAATATAGACCCCGGCTCGGGCACATAGGTCAGCCGCAACGCATCCTGACCACCCAAACTAACCAGGCTCTTGGTAAACGGCCCCGTCACCGCGACCCCCATGTCGTTGATGCCCGACGCCAGGACCACGTCGAACGTGTCACCGACGGTTGGGACAAAGCCGTTGATCAGGCCTGCCTCGATCGTACCGCCCAGGGTCGCCGTGCCGCCGACCAAAAAGCGGTCATAATCGTTATCCAATAATCCGCCCACCTCTATTTCCAAGATCGATCCCGATGTCACGTCGAGGTTCCCTGAGACGTCGAAGATACCGGGCGAGTCCCCGGGCGCGACCTTGCCGCCATCGACTTTGGCGTTGCCGATCACGGTTGCGTTGCCGCGCAATGCGCCCCCGAGTTGGATGCGTGTAATCCCGTCTGCCTTGATAGCCAAGCCGTCCGCACTAATCGG
The DNA here is from genome assembly GCA_965368605.1 of uncultured bacterium. Lineage (GTDB taxonomy): Bacteria > Planctomycetota > Phycisphaerae > Phycisphaerales > Phycisphaeraceae > JAJRRS01. The sequence goes on from CBDUNP010000310.1 coordinate 3,028, forward strand.
TGCCGAGATGGTGACGTCGCCGATTGCGGTCAGGCTCAGGTCGTCAGACACCACAGAGATCGCGGCGTTGATGAGGATATTGCGGTCCGCCTCGAGGACCAACAAGCCGGGCCCCGGCACCGTTTTTTCGACAGGGTCTTGAACGAGGATGTCCAGCTCTGACAAGATGGTTACAGACGCGCCGCTGTTGAGCGCGTCTTGAATGACATCGCGGTCGATGTCAGCCGGCATGCCCGGATCGTCGCCCCGGCCCCAGGTGGATGGGTCACCATCGGGGAAGGTGTCGCCCTCCAGGTCCTGCTGCCCGCCGTTGGCGACGACGGAAACAATCGTCGCGGCGTTTGCGGATCTATCCATAACCAAACCCAACGCGCAGATACACAATGCCCAATGGATCAGATATCGATTACTCATCGTTATTCCCTCCTCCTTGGTAGGCCGCCCCGAAAACCGCGCTCGGCCAGATATGTATGAGCGATTATCACGCACACGGGCCGTCCAGACAAGCAAAAAGGGGCCAATGCCTTAAATATTGATGCAACCCATTGGCCGGACGGGTCTACTGAACCCCGCCGAACTTTCGTTTGCGGTTGGCGAAGGATTCGAGGGCCAGGTGGAGTTGGGGGACATCAAACTCCGGCCAGCAGATGTCGGTGACGTAGATCTCGGCGTAGCTGATCTGCCAGAGGAGGTAGTTGCTCAGGCGCATCTCGCCGGCGGTGCGGATCAGCAGGTCCGGGTCGGGGAGGCCGGCGGTGTAGAGGTGTCGGGTGACGGTGTCTTCGGTGATGGCGTCGGGGTCGAGCGTGCCGGCCTTGACTTGTTGCGCGATGTCGCGGACGGCGTCGGTGATCTCCATGCGTGAGCCGTAGTTTAGCGCCAGGGCCAGCGTCAGGCCGGTGTTGTCTTTGGTGAGTTCGACGGTCTTGTCGAGTTCCTTGAGGACATTTTCGGGGAGGCCTTCGCGTCGGCCGATCTGGACGAAGCGGATGTTGTTGCCGTGCAGCTCGTCGCGTTCGCCGATGAGGTACTCGACGTAGAGGCCCATCAAAAAGTCGATCTCGTCCTGGGCGCGTGTCCAGTTTTCGGTGGAGAAGCTGTAGAGGGTGAGGACTTCGATGCCGAGGGTGGCGCA
>CBDUNP010000311.1:0-4150 GCA_965368605.1 uncultured bacterium
TGGGCTGTAAACCCACTGGCGAAAGCCTACGCAGGTTCGAATCCTGCTCCGCCCATTTCACTGACAGATCTATCGTGTTTACCAGTCGGGCGCGGACTCGATCGCGGTGGACGTGCTTGATCGTGAAATCACTCATGCCAGATAAAAAAACACCCCTCGGCAGGGCCGAGGGTGCGGGGTGCATCCTAAATAATTGTGTCCAGTGAAAGCGTGAACCTCAAGCGCTCATCACCTCGCGCCTTAGCTGCTCCAACAATTTTGTGGGCTTGGTCTCGGCGGGGTGCCCGGGGATCAGGACGGGCTTGTTCTCGCGGAGCTGTTTCTTGATGCGGCCGGCGGCGGTCACGATCGTCGAATGGTTCGGTCGGCCCATGATCGCGGCGATCTCCGGGTAGCTCATCGGGGTGAGTTCGTAGACCAGGTGGATCAAGAGGGAGCGTGCCAGGACGACGTGGGTCTTGCGGACCCGGCCGGTAACTTGTTCGGGCGATAAGGAGAACATTCCGCAGACGGCGTTGAGGATCACGTCGTAACGGATGGGCCTGCGCGGGGTCGAGGCGGGCTGCTCTCTGAAGAGTCGGTCGATGAGGCTGTGGCCGATAACGGTGGCGGCGGCCAGGCTGCGTTCGGCCGGGCGGGTGATCATCGACAGGGCCTGGAGCTTGTTAAGCATGCCTTCGATATCACGGACCGAGCCGTCACAGCGGTCGGTGATGGTCTGGGCGACGCCTTGCGGAACGGCCAAGCCGCGGCGTTCGGCCAGGGCCTCGACCAGGCGCAGGCGGGTGTCGTCGTCCGGGTCATCCACGCGGACGACCATCCCGCGGACACACCGGCTGGCCAATGCGTCGCTGAACTGCTTGATCAGCTTGGGGTGGCTGTCGCTGACCAGGACAACGCGGGCGCCGCAGAGCTCGATCTCGTTGAAGCAGTGCAGGAACTCCTGCTGAGTCTTTTCCTTGTTCGCCAGGAAGTGGACATCGTCGACCGCCAACAGGTCCAGCCGACGGATCTTTCGACGAAAGGCGTTGAGGGTGTTGCTGCGGACGGCGGTGATGTAGTCGTTGGTGAACTGCTCACCGGTCGTGTAGAGGACGTGCCGATCGGGCTGAAGCTCGCTGACACGCTGACAGATGCCCTGAAGCAGGTGGGTCTTGCCCAGGCCACACCCGCCGTGGATGAATAGTGGGGAGCCGGGGTCCTGGTCGTGCTCGGCGAGGCGGACGGCAGCCGCGAAGGCGAGCTCGTTACTCGGGCCGACGACGAAGTCGCTGAGGGTGTGCCGCCAGTTGGTATTGGACCGCTGTTTGGGGATCGCGGGCTTGGAAGGCTTGACCGTCGACAACTCGACCTTGGACACCGAAGAAGCGTTAGCCGCCTGCGATGTAGACGCGGAGGCCGCGGCGAGGGGCTTGACGGCCAGGTCGAGGCCGACGTCGTGGCCGAGTTCTTCTTTCGCGGCCTGACAGACCTCACCACGGAACTGCCGGGCGATGCCGTCGGCGAGGAACTTATTAGCGACGGTGACGCGGAGCGTGTTGCTGGCCGGGTCAACCTTAAAGCGGGCGGACTGGTCAAACCACATGGCGAACCGCTTGGTGCCCAGGCTCTGGGCGAGGCGGTCGGCGATGCGCGTACTGATATCGTGTGTGGAAGTGGCCGTGGTCACGATCACCTCTCCAGATTACGGAGCCAGGGGCGGGCGAAATAAAGCCGCCGTGAGTTAGGTAACAGGGCCGGCAAGCCGCCCTGACGCTGGAAGTGGTTCCGTCCGGAGTCCGCTGATCGAGTTGCCCGTTGGCGTTGGGGATTTCCCCTCACTGAATCGCCAAGGCCGAGCCGTTGCTTTGCGGTGCGACATTCCTTTGCCGCTGCAACCCAAGATAAGGCGAAGTGCCTCGGTATTCAACCGATGTGTTGTGCGCAAAAACGCGCGCGTGCATTCAGTACGATGATAATCAAGCTGTTACATGCGAGAAGTTTTTTTTGTCCACCGGTAATGCGCAAGTCGAACAATCTGTGGATAAACGCCTAGAAAAAAAGCCTTTTTTTTATGCGGATAATGATAAGGTGCAAATCATCGCGACCTTGCGCGCCGTGGCGCGGTATTCAAGGGCGCGATAGAGTTTGACCGCCGGCACGTTCTGTTCATCAACCGCAAGGTGGATACCCGCGAAGTTGCTTGACGCGGCCACCGACGCGGCGCGGCGCATAAGTTGTGTGGCAAGGCCTTTGTTTCTAAACGCTGGCGCGATGCCGAGGTATACAAGTTCCAACTCGGGCTGATCGGCTAACGGATTCAACAACAACGCAGCGACCGGCTGGTTGCCTAGGAAGTAGGCGGTCCATAAACGCGGATCAAAGCGCCCTACAGCCATGTGGCCGGCGATAATGTCTTCGATTTTTCGCAAGCCCACCAAACCGGGACAATCCAGCGTATCTTCATAACTCGCTGTTATCACGTCAGCAAAAGCCTGAAAGCGGTCCTCCTGCCAGGTGATCGCGGTTAAGCGGTGCCCCTGCAACTCAATCGGCGTAGCTAGATCATCCGGCTCACGATCGCCTGCGGGCACCGGTTCAGGATGTCGCGGGCAGTTGCTGCGCATATAGACAAGTGATGCCAGGTGTATAAACCCTGCATCGGCAAGGGTGTCGCGTTCAAGGCGTTGCGTCGGGTCCAGCAGCGACTGGATCAGGGATACTTTTTGAGCGTCCTGATTCTGTACCGCGGTCTTGATCAGCATCGAGGCATCGGGGATGCGCTTGCGGGTGCTGATTGGCGAAAGGAAAGTCACTGCGGCCCGGCCGGCCGTGGGGATGATAAGCACCGAAGAGACGGGGGTTTGCTGATGAAACGAGGCCCAGAGCCCGTCCAGTTTCATCCCCTGCTGCCGCGTGAAGTCCAAAAAATGGTCCACCGCCGGATCGTCCGGTGACGGTCGGCCGGTCATCAGCACCGCCAACGCGGCCCGCCGCTCTTCTGGGCGGGGCTGGCGGACCTGGGCGGGGTCGTTCGGCCGGGGGTTCAGCGGTGGGAGGTTGATGTGGGCCATGGTGTTGCCAGAGCGGGTTTTAGGCCCCGTGGATTGACCGGTTTGCCCCTGATCGTACAATGTTGGATCGACGGTTGGAAGCGGCAGGCCGCCTGACAGGGCCCAAGCGACCGATGGTCCATGATCTTAGACCCTTTTCAGAGAGGTTCCCATGCGACGCTTTGCCGCCTTTGTTCTGATTGCCAGCGTCTGCCTTGGTGCCGGGTGGGTGGTTTCATCGCCGGAGACGGCCAACGCCTACCCTGAGCCCGCCATCGTCAGCCCGTCCTGGTCCCTTGAGGTGGAAGTCACCAAGCCCGCCGCGATCTCGATCGAAGACGTCGACGGCTCGGTCCGATGGTTCTGGTACGTCACCTACAAGGTCGTCAACCCGACCGACGAGGACCTGCTGTTCATCCCCGAGATCACCGTCGCCAACGACCTGGGCCAGATCGTCACCGCCGGCGAAAACGTCCCCCCCACCGTCTTCCCCGCGATCAAGAAACGCCTGGGCAACCCCCTGCTGCTCAGCCCCGTCCAAGTTGTTGGCAAGCTGCTGCAGGGCGAAGACTTCGCCCGGGAAGGCGTCGCCGTCTGGCCCGCCGCCGAGGGTGACGTGGACTCGTTCAGCGTCTTCTTCGCAGGGCTCAACGGCGAAACCCAAACCATCGCCAACCCCGTCACCGGCGAATCCGTCCTCGTCCGTCGAACACTCATGCTCGACTACAAGAGCCCCGGCAACTTCACACGGCCACAAGACCAGCCCATCATCGAAGCCGGTCGCCGTGAAGTAATGCGGTAAGATCGGCGATCGGGCAAAATTTGCCATTGCCTTGAATCCACCCGCCTGTTGATTGAAACACTTAAGACCTCGGCCTATGACGGGCCGGGGTTTTTTCTATCTGGCGTCGCAGACCAGAATACGGGGCAGGTGTTCGTGATCCGCCAGCACATGCGGGTTGTCCCACACGCCGGCGTCCTCTGCGAGCTTGATTAGCTGCTTCTTGTGAGACGCCGCAGCCTCCAGCACCAGCTGCCCCGGGCGATCCAGCAACGCTCGGCCCTTCTCGATCAGCACACGCAGATCACGCAGCCCGTCGTGCCCCCCCCGCAACGCC
>CBDUNP010000312.1:0-4145 GCA_965368605.1 uncultured bacterium
ACGCCGAAGAGGCTGGCGTGGTCGAGGATAGCCCAGACGTGGTTATTAAAGAGGTCGTAGCCGTAGACGCCCAGGTCGCCGGCATCGAGTACGCCGCCGCCGAGTGTGCCCAGGTAGTCCCTGTAGGCGCCGCTGAAGAAGGTGGGCGTGCCGCCCAAGTTGCCGGCCACCGCGGATTCCCATTCGCCGGTGACCTCGTTGAACCACCCAAGCTCCAAATCAGATTCGTCTGAACCGACGGGGACGCCCGCCTCGTCGTAGGTCAGTTGCAGGACGTAGATGTCGCCGGCACCACCGCCGAAGACAAGGTCGACCGCGTCACCGATCAGGTCGCCTGAGCCGGGGTCTGGGTTGGGGGTGATCTGCATGGAGACGTTTTGATTCTTGGAACTTGTGCCGTCTTCCAGAGTCGCCGCGACGTCGAAGGTGTTCACACCGAGGATGTGGTGGTAGGAAGCGCCGGTGGAGATGTTGGCGTTGTCGGTGGTGGCGTTGGTGTGGCTGTAGGTGAGGTTCCATGTCTGATCCGGGACAGGCTCTGCGAAGCCCAGGAACGACTCAAAATCGACCTGCCCGTTGACGATGTAGTTGGTCATGATGACCGAGGTCGTGAGCGTGCCGGTGCGTGTGCCGGAGAGTTGACCGAAGCGGTCAAAACCAAGCGTGGCGCTGGCCGAGCCTCCCGGGAGGACGCGGACGTCGTCGAAGTCGGAGAGGAGCGTAAACGGGCCTGTGGTCGTGCTGGTGCCGGGATCAAACTTCACCGAGGCCCGGAACGGCCCGGCGGCATTGGAGAGCGTGGCGTTCTGCGCGGCCGAAACATCGACGGTGCCGGCGGTGCCCGAAAGCAACGGGGCGTCTAGCAGAGTGATCTCCAGCGTTGATGTGTTGTCTGGGTCCAGTGGGTCGCCGTTGTTGATCGTCACGACGTCGCTGGCGTATTCGCCAGCGGGCAGGGAGCGATCAATGGTGCCGACGTTCGAGGTAAAAATGCTCTCGCCGTCAAGGATCGCGTCGCCAAAGACGACGGTGCCTGCCGAAAGGTCTCCACCGGGCTGGAGCTGTATGGAGTAGGTTGTATTGTTGCCGCTGTCATTGGTGACTTCCAGGCCGATGCCCGCGGTCCCCGTGCCGCGTAGCGCCGAAGTGCCGTTGGTGCTGCCGGTGACGTCGAACTGACCGCCGTTAACGGAAGGGAAGACCTCGCCATCACCGCCGGGGCCGCCACCGCCATCGGTGGCCAGATTGTCCAGAGCGAACTCGCTGCTGTTGCCGCCGTAGGTAATCTCATCGACAAAAAAGTCGATATAGGCGATGTCGATGAACGCGCCACCATCTACATTAAAGTCGTCGTCGGTAAACATGGAAACGTCGAGAACGACATGGTCTTCATAGCCGGTGCTGCCGCCGAAGCCGGTGAAGGTGTCACCCAGCGACCATCCACCGTAGGTGGAACGCCCCTCGGAGTCGTAGACATAAAACGAGAGGAAGTCCGACACGGCGGGAACGCCGGCCTCGGACCATGCGAAGTCGAACTCAACCTCCTGGACCCCCCCACCCTGGGTGAGGTTGTAGAAGTCTAGCCCGAAGTAACCGCCCCCAAAGTCAAGCGGGTTGCCCCACATGGCGTCGCCGTCGATGCGAGAGCCGTTGCCGACGACCTGGTACTGCTGGTCGAAGAACAGGTTGTTGCCGATGTCGTTGTAGAAGTAGACGCCCTCGGGGGTTTCAAAGCTATCCTGATCGAGCAGGCCGGTAGGTGAGGCGGGCCAACTGACGCCGTCGGGGCCGGAGGAGAACGAGTAGAAGACCTGCTGGGCGTTGACGTTTGAGCCGATCGCGGCACTGGACAGGAATAACAAACTGGCAAGTGTTTTCGTGAAGCGGGCCATGCGGATAACTCCCTCCATGCGGGTGGGCATGGTCATTAACAAAAGTTGGGGTAACCGGGGTTCGCTGAAAAAACAGAAACTCGAGATGCCCCGCCCCAATTGCACCCGACGGCGGATGCAAGACAAGACCGAAAATACCTCGTAACGACGCCAAAATCAAGATTTATGAGTGATAAACGTAAAACATTAGCGCCATACTCACTTGCATGAAAGGTGAAGCCGGGCTGTGGACGTGATCGAAAACACCGCTGGGAAAGCTGTTGCATCACAGCTTGCCCAGACTGCCAGGCTCGATGTATAGCGGCAGGGCTTTAGTGAGACGGGTTGCGTGTTGGCCGTTATTTGCCCTGCGGCCGCGGCGGCTACACAGCGATCCGCCTGACGTGGGGCCGTGGCGGGGAGATCATGGACAGAGATGATTGATTGGGTGTCCATACGAGCGCGAAACGTCAATAAAAAAACCGGCGATGCTATCGCCGGCTTTGGGGGGAAATCTGGGTTATGCCAGCGGTCTGGTATTACTTGTCTTCGGTTTGCTTCTTGATGACGACGTCGTCAACCAGGCCGTAGTCCTTGGCTTCCTGAGCGCTGAAGAACTTGTCTCGCTCGGAGTCTTCTTCGATCTGCTTGATGTCCTGGCCGGTGTGCTTGGCGAGGATCTCGTTGAGTTGGTGCTTGGTCTTTAGGATCTCTTCCGCCTGGATGATGACGTCGGTGGTCTGGCCGTAGACGCCGCCGTAGGGCTGGTGGATCATGACCTTGGCGTGGGGGAGGCAGAATCGCTTGCCGGGATGGCCCGCGGCGAGAACCAGTGCGCCACCGCTCATCGCCTTGCCGACGCAGACGGTCGAGACCTCGGAGCTGATGTGGTGCATCGTGTCGTACATGGCGAGCGTGTCGTCCACAGCCCCACCGGGTGAGTTGATGTAGAGGCTGATATCCACACCGGGCTTGGTGCTTTCCAGGTGCAGCAGCCGCATGATGACACTGGTCGCGGAGGCGTGGTTGATCTCGCCGACGAGGAAGACGACCCGGTTCTCCAGGAGCATCTCGTCGATGGTCATCTCGCGGTAGCGCTGCATGGGCGGGGGCGCGAGCTGTGGGTTGGGGTAGTGGCCCGCCATAGCGGCCATCGCGGCGGGCAGGCCGGGGATAGCAGGGGCGCCGGGGGTGGCGGTTTGATCGAGTGCGTTAGAGCGGTTGTAAGCGTTCATCCGTGAATCTCACTTTCAGCATGGGTCGGGTAATGATGGGGACATGATAGCGGCTTGTGCGAATCGGTGGGAAATGGGGGTCAGGGGGGGGGATCCGGGGGAAGTAAAACGCTGCGATCAAGATGACATATCAGCTGATGTAAAAAAACAGACGCCCCGGTTGGAGGGCGTCTGTTGAGCAAGTGTCTGGTCGGAGAACCAGAGAGTTTCCTGGAGCGGGTCTATCGGGGTTAGCCGTGGTTGGATTCGTCGTCGGTGCCGGAGGTATCTTCCTCAAGCATCTTGCGGAGGTAGCGGTTTTCCCGGCGGGTGGCTTCGAGGTCAAATACCAGGTACTTGATCGAAAGCCGCAGGTAATCCAGGGATTCCTGGAGGTCGCCGACGGTCTTTTTGAGTTTCTGATGGCGTTCTTTGGTCTGTTCAGCCATTTTTTCGAGCTTCTCACGCTCGGCCTTGGGCAGGGTCGAAATCTCGCCCATCAGTTCGGTCAGCTTGGCTTGGAAGGCTTTTTCATCCATGGTCACGTATCTCCTATTCCATCCGGCCCGCCAGTGGGCTCGACGATAAGGGAGCTACAAGGGGCTTGCCAGACAGCCTCGCCAGAATAAAAAATATTACAATCAGACACAAATCATTGTATTTTAGATATTTACAACAAAATATCCGTCAGCCTGATGGCTGACGGCTGGGCCGGATTGTTTGGATGGGGATTTTCCGCAACCCCCGCTGGACCGTCGGGGCCTGTAGAAACGACAGTCAAAAAGCCTTCACTGCCCTCGATTTAGGCGCGGCTTGAAGGTCAGGCGTGGCGATCAGATCGTTGCCGCCTCAGCAGCACAGCCGCGCCGGATGCCATCAAGGCCAGGCTCGCGGGCTCGGGGATGATGTCGGCGATGGTGCCGGAGAACTCGACTAAGCCGTCGGGCTCGCTGGCTGAGATCGCCAGCCGCCAGGAGCCGGTGGCGTCATCGGAAAACGTCAGCCGTGCCATGTGCAGCCTGCCGGACGGTAGTGGAACCGGGATGACCTGGGCGGCCCA
>CBDUNP010000313.1:0-4134 GCA_965368605.1 uncultured bacterium
GCGTAACGTCATGATCGTCCCCGAGATCGACATCCCCAGCCACAACCTTGCGGCGTTGGCGGCCTACCCCGAGCTGAGTTGCCACGGCGAGGCCCGAGACGTGACGGGGGAGTGGGGGCTGCGCGACGGCGTCTACTGCGTGGGGCAGGATGCCACTTTCCGCTTCTTGGAGAACGTATTTGCTGAGGTCGCGGCCCTTTTCCCCGACGCGCCGATCCACATCGGCGGCGACGAACGCAAGCCCGGCCTTTGGGACAACTGCCCGCGTTGCCTGAGCCGGCGCAAGGAGCTTGGGCTGAAGGACGAGTCGGCTCTGCAGCGATGGATGATGGACAAGGTCGCCGGGCACATCCGGCAGACGCACGGCCGACGCTCGATCTCCTGGGGTGACATCATCGAGTACGGCTGCGGGGACGACATCATCGTTCAGGGCTGGGTCAAAGGGCAGGCCGAGACGTCGGCGCAGCAGGGGATCGATACGATCAACTCAACCAACCAGTGGGTGTACCTGGACTACCCGCAGTCCGCTGAGGAACACGCCGCCAGCTACCCGGACTGGATGGCCACGCTGCCGGTGGAGAAGGTCTATGAGTTTGACCCGATCCCAGAGGGGCTTGACCCGCAATTCCACAAACACATCCTCGGCAGCGAAGCCAACCTATGGACCGAGTTCGTCCCCGACGAGGCGCAGCTCTATCACCAAATCATGCCCCGGCTATACGCCTTCAGTGAAGTCGTCTGGTCGCCAGCCGAGGGCCGTAGTTTTGCAGAGTTTGAGAAACGACTCGCGGTGCAGCGCTCGCAGATTAAGCCGCAGTAAGTCGGACGGTCGTGGATTGGTTGGCAGATGATTCCGGGATCGGTGGGGCGGTCAGCTGCGGATCTTCTTGACCGCCTGCCCGACGTCCTTGCCCTCGACGCTTGCGCCGGTTGATTTCAGGTGTTTCATCGCAGCGCCCATCGCCTGCCCGTCATTGCCGGCGGCCTTGACCGCATCCGCGACCGGGCCCAGCGCTTCGACGATCTCATCAATGCTTAGCGTCTTAGGCAGCAGTGTCTCAAGAACCGCGATCTCAGACTTCATCTTCTCGACGACCTCGGGCTTGTCGCTGAGCTCGGCCATCTCCTGATTGGATTTGACCATCTTCCGGATCAACCGCTCGGCCTCGGCGTCCGGCAGGGCCTCGCTGAGCCGGGCACCGGCGGTCTGGAACTCGCCCAGGACGACCTTCAGCAGGTCCCGGCGTTCTGAGTCCTTGTCGCGCATCGCCTGAGTGATCTGTTTTTTGACCTCGTCAACCAGCATTTCTGCCCTTTCCTGATGGTTCGTGCGGGCCATGATACGCCTATTTGCCACCTCTGGGCCAGTTGGCCGGTTTGTCTGGGGCGGCACCCACCACACGGCCGCGTCATCTGATATGCTTACCCCCCGTAAGCCCGGCGGTTCCTCAGGGAGTTGAGCCGGGCAGACCCGTTTATTTCAATGCCTAGAGAACCCAAAGGGGCACCCCATGCAAGTCAACGACGCTCTGAACCTGGTCCGCGAGAAGTTTACCGCCGAGTCCACCGGCCAGACCGCGGGCGAAGCCGCCGACAAATACCAGGACGCCTTCAGTGCCTACCCCGTGACCATGGAAGTGGCGACCCACATCTTTGCGGTCCAGCTCATCCAGCACAACATGGCCCAGCAGATGCAGGCCCAGCAAGCCCAGCAGGCCGCGGCCGGTCAAGGCGATGGCCAGGGCGACGGCGGCGCAGCCCAGAGCTGATCGGCGACGGGCCGGCAACAAGGAATTGACCCATGAAGCGTTGTTTGACGGCGTGCCTGTTTGCGTGGACAGCCCTCCTCATGGCGGACCTGTCGGTCGCTCATGCACAAACGCCTGCGGGTGCCCAAGCCTCAGCTCCGGCCATCCTCGATATCGATACTCAGACGATAGGTGATGTCGAACTGACCATGGCGTTGGCTCGGCTGGACACCGCGTTGCGCGTCGGTCTTGGTGTTGAAGGCGATCAGACCGCCGTAGGCCTGATTGATATGACCACCGGCCGGGTCGCGATGCTTCGCGCCGACACGCAGTATTACGCGGCCAGCGTCCCCAAGATCGCCATCCTGCTGGCATACTTCCAGACGCACCGTGATGCGTTGGAATCTATCGATGCCAAGACCCGCCACGAGCTTGGCCTGATGATCAAGCGGTCCGATAACGAGCTGGCCGCAAAATACAGCAAGATGCTCGGTCTGGAAACGATCGCCGAGATCCTTACCTCGCCGCAGTTCAAGCTCTACGACCCGATGCAAGGCGGGGGGCTATGGGTCGGCAAGCACTACGGCAAGAGCGCCGAACGCAACCGCGACCCCCTGGCGGGCGAGTCACACGCTGCCACCGTCCGTCAGCTGCTGCGCTACTACCTGATGCTCGAACAGCAAAGGCTGGTCAGCCCCGAGGCGTCCGCCGTGATGCGCGACATCTTCGAGAGCCCCGACCTGGAACACCTGCAATCCAAGTTCATCCTCGGGCTGGCCGACCGGGACGTTCAGGTGATCCGTAAGAGCGGGACCTGGAGTGAGTGGCACGCCGACACGGCCGTCGTCACCGGGGAGGGCCGGCACTACATCCTCGTCTCGCTGACCCACCACGAGAAAGGCGCCGACTACCTGATTCAACTCGCCCGCAGGATCGACGACTGGGCCGTGGCCGGGTTCCAGGGCGAAGCGATGATCCAACCCGCGACCCAACCGGAGGCCGACTGATGGACATCAAGATCACCGACGAAGACTACCGCCAGATCGAGCAGATGATCGCCAGCGACGACAGCCCGGTCGGGATCGACGCGAAGAAGACCCACGTGCTGATCCTGCATAAACTGATCCAGATCGAAAAACGCCTGGACGCGATTGAGAACAAGCAGGGCAACGAATAATTCTGGGGCAACTTCGGGGACTTTCGGGGGCTATTCCGGGGGGAGGCGAGGCGGGCTTCAGCACGCCGGTCTCCGTCAAGTTATCGAACAACGGGTTTAACCACAGAGTACATAGAGAAAATACTCAAAGGAGAACGACCATGAAATTATATGAAAATACACTCGGGCTTGTTTTGATGGCATTTGTGTTGATGTCCACACTGAGCATCACGCCTGCCACGTTTGGGGCGGAAGCGGCCGAGACTCAACCTGCCGACGCCGAGAAAGCTGCCGACGCCGAAGACAAAGGCCCGAACATGGACGCGCTGCTCGACCCGAATCACGAGTCATGGTCGCGCCAGGCTCCCGAAACCTTCAAGGTGAAGTTCATCACGACCCAGGGCGATGTCGTGATCCAGGTCACCCGCGAATGGGCCCCGCTTGGGGCAGACCGCTTCTACAACCTCGTCGACAACGGCTTCTACGACGGCGTGAAGTTCTTCCGCGTCATCGACGGGTTCATGGCCCAGTTCGGGATCAACGGCAACCCCGAGGTTTCCGCCGTCTGGCGCGAGCAGCCCATCAACGACGATCCCAACAAAGCCAAGAACTCGCGCGGCCGGATTACCTTCGCGATGGCTGGACCCAACACACGCACCAGCCAGCTCTTCATCAGCTTCGGCGACAACAGCTTCCTGGATAATCAGGGCTTCTCGCCCTTCGGCGAAGTCATCGAAGGCATGGAAGTCATCGACGCCCTCTACTCCGGCTACGGCGAAGGCGCCCCCCGCGGCAACGGCCCCGAGCAGGGCCGCGTCCAGCACGAGGGCAACCCCTACCTCGAAGCCGAGTTTCCAAGGCTCGACAGCCTCAACACCGCACGCATCGTCGACTGATAACCAACCCTACGCGGCGCAATACTTATGCTGATGAACCAAACCGATTTCTTGAAAACCAAGTTCGAGCAGGGGCTGGACTATGCCGGCTTTGTGAATCTTGCCAAGGCCGAGGGGCAGCAGATGCCCTGGGAGCAACGCTACAGCCAGCTCGCACTGGATGCCGAACAGGCCTCGCTGGTCGGGGGGTTCACGCGGAAGATCCACGTCCTCTGCCTCACCGGCACCTGGTGCGGCGACTGTGCCCTGCAAGGCTCAGCCATGCAGCGGATCGCGGAAGCCAACCCCGACGTGATCGACCTGCGTTTTGTTTTGCGCAGTGAGGAGCACGCCG
>CBDUNP010000314.1:0-4119 GCA_965368605.1 uncultured bacterium
CGCTTCAACGGCCGGGCACCGTAGACCGGGTCGTAGCCCGCCTCGGCAACGTGACGCTTCGCGGCGTCCGTGAGCGTCAGCGTGATCGACCGGTCGTCCAGCCGCTTCTGGATGTCCGCCAGCAGCAGGTCGACGATGTGCGTGATCTGCTCGACGCCCAAAGGCTGGAACAGGATCGTGTCGTCGACACGGTTCAGAAACTCCGGGCGGAAGTGCTGGCGCAGGTCGGCCATAACCGCGTTGCGCGATTGGTCGGAGATCTCTGAGCCGCCAAGCAACTGATCTTCCAGCAGGTGTCGGCTGCCGATGTTGCTGGTCATGATGATGACGGTGTTCTTGAAGTTGACCGTGCGTCCGTGGCTGTCGGTGACTCGGCCGTCGTCAAGGATCTGCAGCAACACGTTAAACACGTCGTGGTGCGCCTTCTCGATCTCGTCGAACAGCACGACGGAGTAAGGCTTGCGCCGGACGGCCTCGGTGAGCTGGCCGCCTTCCTCGTAGCCGATGTAGCCGGGAGGCGCACCGATCAGGCGCGACACCGCGTGCTTCTCCATGTATTCGCTCATATCGATACGCACGATGTTCTCTTCGCTATCAAATAGTGCTTCCGCCAGCGCGCGGGCGAGTTCGGTCTTACCCACGCCGGTCGGGCCCAGGAAGATGAACGAACCGATCGGGCGCTTGGGGTCTTTGATCCCGGCCCGGGCGCGGATGACCGAGTCGGCGACAAGCTGGACCGCGGTGTCCTGCCCGACGACTCGCTCGTGCAGCTTCTTATCCAGGTGAAGCAGCTTCTCGCGTTCGCCTTCCACGAGACGTGTCACGGGGATGCCGGTCCAGCGTGCAACGATCTGCGCGATCTGGTCCTCACTGACTTCTTCGTGCAGCAGGCGTTCTCCCCCGGAGCCGGCGCCCGTGTTGTTGGGGTCGGCGGGGTCTTGGGCCTCGGCTTCTTCGAGCTGCTTTAACAGCTTGGGCAGCTCGCCGTGCTTCAGCTCGGCGGCGCGGTCGAGGTTGTAATCGCGCTCGGCGACCTCGATGTCGTGGCGGACCTGCTCGATCCGTTCACGCACCTGCTGCGCCTTGCCCAGCTCGGCCTTCTCGTTTTCCCACTGGGCGCGCATCGCGTCGGACTGGTGTTTGAGGTCCGCCAGCTCCTTACGCAGGACTTCCAGACGCTTCTTGCTGGCGTCGTCTTTTTCTTTCTTCAGCGCCGCCTCCTCGATCTCCAACTGCATCACGCGCCGGCTGACACGGTCAAGCTCGGCGGGCATCGAGTCGATCTCCGTGCGGATCATTGCGCAGGCCTCATCGACCAGGTCGATCGCCTTGTCCGGCAGGAACCGGTCGGTGATATAGCGATCGGACAGCACGGCCGCGGAGACGATCGCCGCGTCTTGAATCTTGACGCCGTGATGCACCTCGAACCGTTCGCGCAGGCCACGCAATATCGAGACGGTGTCTTCGACCGTCGGCGGGTCGATGCGCACCGGCTGGAAGCGTCGCTCAAGCGCCGGGTCTTTCTCGATGTGCTGGCGGTACTCGTCCAGCGTCGTTGCGCCCAGGCAGTGCAGCTCGCCGCGAGCCAGCATCGGCTTGAGCATGTTCCCGGCATCCATCGAGCCCTCGGCCTTGCCGGCGCCGACGATCGTGTGCAGCTCATCGATGAACAACAGGATGCGGCCCTCGGCCTGCTTGATCTCGTTCAGCACGGCTTTAAGCCGTTCCTCAAACTCGCCACGGAACTTTGCGCCCGCGACCAGCGACCCCATATCCAATGCGAAAACCGTCTTGTTTTTAAGGCCCTCCGGCACGTCGCCGCGCACGATGCGCTGCGCCAAGCCCTCAGCGATCGCGGTCTTGCCGACGCCGGGCTCGCCGATGAGCACGGGGTTGTTCTTGGTTTTACGAGACAGGACACGGATCACCGAACGGATCTCGTCGTCACGGCCGATGACCGGATCGAGCTTGCCGTCGCGTGCCATGACCACAAGGTCACGGCCGTAGCGGTCGAGCGCTTCGTAGGTTGCCTCGGGGTTGTCCGACTGCACGCGTTGATTGCCGCGGACTTCGGTGAGCGCGCCTAACAGCGCATCACGGGTGATGCCGAGGTCTTTAAGGATTCGGCCGGCGGCGGTGGCGCTGGGCTTATCGAGTGTCGCCAACAGCAGGTGTTCCACGGAGACGTACTCGTCTTTAAGACGCTTCGCCTGCTGCTCTGCGTTGACGAGTATCTCGTTGAGCTGCTGGGTCAGATAAACCTTCCCGGGCTCGGAACCGGGTGCGCCGCTGGAAACCTGCGGGCGTTTATCGAGTTCGCGGGTGAGTTCACCGATCACGACGTCGGCGGGGCGTTGCAGTTTTTCGAGCAGGCGCGGGATGAGTCCGCCTTCCTGTTGGCACAGCGCCAGGACAAGGTGTTCGGCGTCCACCGTCTGGTGGCCGCGCGAGATCGCCAGGCCCTGCGCGGCCTGGATCGCTTCCTGTGTTTTTTGTGTGAACTTATTCGGGTCCATGATTATTCTCCCTCGGATATTGAGTCACGCGGGCCTTCGCTGCGCTCGGGCCCGGCGTTGGGTTTGGATGCATTTCTTAACTGTTCATAGAGCTCGCGTTGTCTGTCGGTGAGTTTTTTGGGGACGGTGATCAGCAGGCGGACATACAGGTCGCCGGGGGCGCCTTTGGGGCTGGGCAGGCCCTTGGCTTTGAGCCGTAGCTTCTGGCCGGACTGCGTGCCGGGCGGGACGGTCAGGCTAACCGTGCCGTCCATGGTGTGAACGTCGATCTGGTCGCCGAGCGCCGCTTGCCAGGGCTCGATCTTCACGTCGGCGGTGAGGTCGCGGCCGGTGAGGGTGAACCGTGGATCACTGGCGACGGTGATGTTCAGGATCAAGCCTTCGCCTGCGAGCCTTATTTTTGCGCCATTGGTTGTGCCCTTTGGGATCTTGACTTCGATGGACTTTCGGCCGTCGGGGCCTTGCAGGTCGAGTCGGCGCGTTGTGCCGTGGTAGGCGTCGTGCAGGCTGATACTGATCGGGGCCTCCTGCATCTGAGGCTGGCGTGGCGCGCCGTGGCCAGCCTGTTGCGCGAAGAGGTCTTCAAACCCCGACGCGCGTGCTCCGCCTTGCCCGCCCATCTGGCCGAACATCGCCTCGAAAAAGTCGCTGAACTGTCCGCCGGATTCAAACTGGAAACCCCCACCCTGCGCCCCTCTGCCGCCACCCCGAAAATGCCCCTCCCAGCCCGGCGGCGGGCGGAACTCCTGACCCGCTTTCCAGTTCTCGCCGAGCGTGTCGTAGCGCTTGCGTTTGTCGGGGTCTTTAAGGACTTCGTAGGCCTCACTGACCAGCTTAAACTTCCCGGGTGCGTCGTCGGACTTGTTCACGTCGGGGTGGTACTTGCGTGCCAGCTTACGGAACGCGCGCTGGATATCGTCCTGCGAAGCGTCCCGCTTCACGCCCAGCGTCTGGTAGTAGTCCTCAAACTTCACAGCCATAAAGTAATCCCTGTCGCGATAAAGCCGGGCCTGTTCCGGGCCGGAAACCGATTCGGCCCGGGAAGCCCGGTCACCCTATATTTACGCAAATACCGCGCCAGGGTTCTATGCCGTAAACCCTTATTTTTAATTGATTTGCCAGCCGATTTGGCACAGAAGACTGTCGAATTGGCAGGCTGGAGCGGGTTAAACGGATTAGTTCAACGGGGTGCAGAACCAGGCGGATTCCTGGCCGACGTTGACTTCCTGGAGCAGGTGCAGTTTCAGGGCTTCGCCCAGCCGGGCGATCAAGGCGGTGGCCCAGTCGGCGCGGTCGGTGAACAGGTGCAGCACCGGCTCGGTGGTGGCGTCGAACTTTAGCTGCCGCTGGGTCAGGGCGATCAGTTGCAGGTGTTCGTGGACCCAGTGACGGGCTTGGAGCAGGTCGACCATCGCGGACTGGAGGCTGTCGAACCCCTCGGAGTCGTGCCGGCACAGCAGGTGCAGTCGGCCGTCCTGATCGAGCATGAGCTGGGTCTGGTTGTGGTGGGGGCAGCGTGCTTCCAGGGCGATCCCGCCGGGCACAGCGCCGTGGCCTGACATGAGCAACGCAACCAGGTTGGGCTCGTCGGTGGTCGGGGCGG
>CBDUNP010000315.1:0-4102 GCA_965368605.1 uncultured bacterium
TGCCGGTCGTAACGCAAACAACGCTTCGCGGCGCAGGCCCGCATCATATTATCGGCAAACTTATTAACCCGGCCCAATGATCGCCCGATCATGTTAGCAATCGAACCGTTAGAGAGCGTCTTATGCGTCTGTTGATCGACAGCATGATCCTCGCGATGGTCCTGGTGATCCTCATCGGGGCGGTCGCGTATCGGCACGCCGCCGACCGCCACGACATTGAGTTGCTGGCCGTGCGCGATGGGCTCAACCAGTTTCAAGAGAAGCTGGATCTACACAGTGCGCTGTGGATGGCTCAGGAAGACGCGGTCGGGGACTACCCGCCTCAGATCATGCCCGACTGGTTTGACCGGCAGCTGCCTATGAACACCCTGGTCACCGGCAAACGGCCCTGGATGGATATCGCGCCGGCCGGGGACTACAACGATCACCCGCCGGACCCCCTGGCGACCGAGGGGCAGGCCGCCTTCTGGTACAACCCCGAGCTGGGTGTCGTCCGGGCGCGTGTGCCCCGCCAGGATACGGACCGGCTCACGCTTGAGCTGTACAACCAGGTCAACGGGACGTCCCTGGATTCGCTGGCCAGCGACCCGGACCCGGAGCGTGCGCCGATCGCGTTTAACCCCAACCCGATCACGTCCGGCCAACACGCCAGCCCCTACAGGCGGACGATCGAACTGATCGAGACGTTAGAACCCCCAGTGGTCGAAACGCCTCAAGCCGACGAGCCCAAAGAAGAGGCGAAGGCCGAGACCCCCTGGTGGGATAAATCCAAGTCAGCCCCCAAGGCCGAAACGAAGCCGGAACCGGCGAAGGACAAGGCTCCTTCACGCCCAACGCTGCTTGCGCCCTAACCCTGGGCATCCTCGGCCCACCGCCCCGCCGGGCAAACACCCGCTACAATCCGGGGATGAGTTCTATCTATCAAGAAACGCTGCCCAACGGGCTCCGGCTGGTCGCTGAACCGCACAGCACCGCCCAGTCGCTATCCATGACCCTGCTCGTCCCGGCCGGCGTCGCACACGAACCCGATGGCCTGCAGGGCGCGTCGGCGCTGCTCGAAGAAATGATGGCCCGGGGCGCAGGCGGCCGCAGCGCACGCGAACACTGCGACGCCCTGGACCAGCTCGGCGTGCAACGCGGCACGAACGTCGAGACACAACACATCCGCCTCAGCGCCACCATGATCGCCGAGAAGATCGATCAGGCCCTGCCGCTGCTGATGGACATGGTGACCGCCCCCACGATGGAAGACGCCGCCTTGGTGCCCAGCCGGGACCTGGCGATTCAGGCGATCCAGTCACTCAAAGACGAGCCGCAGCAGAAGGTCATGCTCGACCTGCGCGAACGGTTCCACCCCGCGCCCCTCGGACGATCACCCTACGGCAACGAAGCCGGGGTCAACGCGGTGACCCCTCAGGCGCTGCGGGATTTCTGGTCATCTACCTGCGTGCCCGACGGCGCGGTGCTCAGCTTCGCCGGCAAGTTTGACTGGCCGAAGCTGCGCGACCTGGTGACAAAGCAACTGTCCGGCTGGTCCGGCACGTGCGACGAGGTGACGCCCACCGAGGGCGGCACCGGCGGCTACCACCACAGCCACGCGGACACCCAGCAGGTGCATATCGCGCTGGCCTACAAAGCGCCGCCCGAGCCGGACGCCAACAGCGTGCTTCAGCGTGCCGCCGTCGCCGCTTTATCCGGCGGGATGTCCGGCCGACTGTTCACCGAGGTCCGCGAGAAGCGCGGGCTCTGCTATTCGGTCTACGCGACCTACGCCGCCAGTCGGGAACGCGGTGCAGTGTTTGGTTACGCCGGGACAACCACCCCACGGGCCCAGGAAACACTCGACGTGATGGTCGGGGAACTGGTCCGCTTATCCAAAGGCATCGACGAGAGCGAGTTCCAACGCGCGATGGTCGGGATGAAATCCAATCTCGTGATGCAGGGCGAATCCACCGGCGCTCGCGCCAGCTCGATCGCGACCGACCAGTTCATCCTGGGCAAGCCCCGCACACTCGACGAGCTCGCCGAGCGTGTCGACAGCGTGACCCACGAGGCGCTTAATCACTACCTGGCCGCCAACCCGCCCGGCGACATGACCATCACCACCATCGGGCCCGAGGCGCTTCAAGTTGGTCTGCCCACGGCTCAGTCATAATCTAATCCTTCCGATCCACGCCATGCGCATCCTCATCACAGCCGGTCCAACCCGTGAGCCGATCGACGCGGTGCGGTTTATCAGCAACCGCTCCAGCGGGAAGATGGGGGTCGCGATCGCCCAGGCCGCCGCCGAGGCCGGGCACGACGTGACGCTGCTGCTGGGTCCGGTGATGGTGCCCGCCACGCTGCACGACACCATGCGCGTCTACCGGTTTAACACCTCCGCGGAACTCAAGCAGATGCTCGAGGCACACTTCCCTGATAACGATGTCCTGGTGATGGCGGCGGCGGTTGCCGACTACCGGATGGAACGCGCCGCCGAGGGCAAGATGAAACGCGAATCAACCGACGGCCGTGACTCGGAGCTGACCCTCCGGCTGCAACCGACCCCCGACCTGGTCCGCGCGGTGGCATCGACCAAGCGCCCGGAGCAGAAGGTGGTCGCCTTTGCGTTGGAAGAGCCGATGGAGATGGAAGAGCGTGCCGTGGCAAAGATGAAACGCAAGGGCGTCGACGCGATGGTCGCCAACCCGCTCGGGACGATGGATGGCGAACACATCACGCCGTTGTGGCTGCTCGCCGACGGCAGCCGGACCGAGCCGGGGCGGATGACCAAACCGGACTTCGCCGGCTGGCTGATCGACCACCTCGGCGAGTTATAGGTACCGGGCACAAGTCTTTACGCGACTTAGCCGAAAAGATCCTTGGCGCAGGGCCTGACGTGGGTTAGGCTTAAGTGATCGGGGGGCGCACGTCTTTTTTGGTGGATCGATCACATGATGAATACCCACGTCGTACCCTGTCCCGCGTGTCAGACGCCTCTGAATGTCCCGCCCAGCGCCAGCGGACGCCGAGCGCGCTGCCCGGCCTGCGGGGACCGGTTCATCATCCCGACACGCACGGACCTGATGGACGACACCGTCTCCGGCTGGATCGAGCAGGACGTCGAGGATGTCTACGAAGACCGTGACCGGGTGGCGGACGCGAACCAGGCGTCGCGGGTCATGCCCGCGCTCAAGGAAGAACCAAAAGAGCCCGAGGCACAAGAGCCCGAGCCCGCTTCCGGGGAAACGATCGTGGGCGTCCCGTTCGATCAGCAGATGGCCGAGCAGGCCAAGCGCGAGGCGTCGGCCCCCAGGCCCAGGCCCCGCCCCACCGTCCCGCAGTCCCGCCGGTCGACCGATGGCGATGACGATTCAAGCAAGTACCCCAGGAACCTGCGCACCGACCCCAAGAGCCCGCACCTGGTCGTCTTAAAATGCGGCAGCGCCGGCGTGCGTTTTGCGTTTGATGCCAAGTGGCTCTCGCACGAAGGGTTCCGCTCCTCGATGCCGACACGCTGCGCCTACAGCGGCGCGGCCGACCGAACAAAATTGATTGCTCGGCCGATGGTCTTCGCGGATCGCGCAAGAGGCACGAAGACCACCGCAGCGGAGATCAGCAGCAACCACGACATCCAGAGCCTCGCCGACGCCGGCCCCCGCAAGCTTATGCAGATGATGGGCACGATCGAGGGGATGCCAAGCCCGTTCCTCTACCCGATGCCGTACTACATCAGCACGCGCTACGCTAACAAAACAATTCATTGCATGACGCGCGATCGGCCAAGCGGTGGGATCACCGCCGAGGTCGTCATCCCCGATGCGATCTGTGCTTTAGAATGGCTCTCACGGGTCAACGGGGTCTGTGGCGAAGAGTACGAGATGCTCGAACGCGACACGTCCCTTCTGCACGGCGACAAGTTCCAGGAACTCAGCGAGGTCTGCCGGGGACGCATCCAGTCCTGGTGCAAGCTCCGTCCGCACGAGGTCTTCCACGCCTACTTCAACGACGCTGACTTCGGCCGACTCGACGAAGGGCTCGCCGGCGTCATCGTCACCGACCAGCGCGTCGTGTACTGCAAGTACCACCACCGAGGCCAGGTCCGGCTGGACGAGGAAGGCGC
>CBDUNP010000316.1:0-4085 GCA_965368605.1 uncultured bacterium
GCCTTCTTCGCCACCGAGACCAATGGGGGTGAGAAATGAAAGATCAACTGAATCAGTTCATCCAGCAGATCACCGCTGACAAGAAGAAGCTCGGCATCATGATCTGCGCCCTGGCGATCGGGCTGTTGTTATGGGGCCGGCTGCTGCTGCAGGGTGTGCCCCGCACCGCAACGGCCGACGATCCTGTTGCCAAGACTCAGACCACCGATAACAAGGATACCCAGACCGCAAGATCCGTTAATGCCTCTAAGCCGGTCCAGGTCATCCATATAGACCTGCCGTCTAACCCCGGCCGAGACCTGTTTGGGATAGACCCCAGCCGTTACAGACGGACCCCGGGAACGTCCCAAAATAATTCGGGACCAAAGTC
This sequence comes from uncultured bacterium, assembly GCA_965368605.1. GTDB lineage: Bacteria > Planctomycetota > Phycisphaerae > Phycisphaerales > Phycisphaeraceae > JAJRRS01. The sequence goes on from CBDUNP010000316.1 coordinate 371, forward strand.
GGCACGTGTTCCTACCGATGGTGATCCACAGATGGCGGTCGTTCGTGAGGAAGCGATGGAGCTCCGGCTCGAAAGCGTACTCACCGGCTCCCAGCCTCGAGCGTATATCAACGGGCTGTTGTTAAAGCCCGGTGACGAAATAGAAGGGTTCACGTTACTGAAGGTCACCGACCGCCACGTGTTACTCACGAAGTATGACTTGTTCATCAGACTAAGGATGTAACGAAGATTAGGCCCTTTTGGCCGCCAAGGAGTCGAGCATGGTTACCGGAAACAGCAAGTATTGGTTGGGCGTTTTTTTTTGCTCTATCGGGTGCGTTTGTAGCACCTCGGCGCTAGGCGCAGAAGGGGATGGCCAGGTTGTCCCCGGGGAGCCGATCGCCCCAGACTCCCCCGCGGCCCTGTTCGAAACCGTCTCTCAGGACGAACAGATGCCTCAGGGCCAGCAGGTCGAGGTCGGCTCATTCGGGCAGATCGACCTGCACGTCAAAGACCTGAACCTGACCAAGGTCTTGCAGCTACTGAGCATCCAGAGTCAGCGAAACATCATCGCCAGCCGTAACGTCGCCGGCACCATCTCCGCCGACCTCTACGGCGTTGACTTCTACGAAGCACTCGACGCCATCCTACACACCAACGGGTTTGGCTACCGCGAGAAGGGCCAGTTCATCTACGTCTACACGACCGAAGAGATCGCCCAGCTCGAAGAAGAAAACCGCGAACTCGTCTACGAGATCGTCCGCCTGAACTACATCAACGCCGCAGACGCCTCCGCGTTCGCGACCCCGTTGCTCTCCGGTGCAGGCTCCATCGCACTCTCGGGTGAAGTCGAAGACGGCTTCGAGCCCACCATCTCGGACGGCGGCGCCAACCAGTCCGCTCACCAGGACACCCTGGTCATCCGCGACTACGCCGAGAACGTCGAAGAGATCCTCGCCGTTGTCGAACGTCTGGACACACGCCCACGGCAGGTACTCGTCGAAGCCACCATCCTTCAGGCCCGACTGACCGAAGCCAACGCCTTCGGTGTGGACTTCGCCGTGTTTGCCGACCTGAACCTGACCGACTTCACGACCCCCCTGGGTGCCGTGGATGACCTGATTACCGGCGCAGGCCCTGCGGGCGACTTCAACTCCGGCAGCGCTATCACGACCAGCCCCGGCGGTGTCTCCACGGGGGCTAACAGCGTCAAGTTCGGCGTCGTCGGCTCCGATGCGGCCGTCTTCGTCCGGGCTCTGGACTCTGTCACCGACACGACCGTCCTGGCTAAGCCTCAGGCCTTCGTGCTCAACCGCCAAAAAGTCAACCTGCTCGTCGGTGAACGCCTGGGCTACCTGTCCACCACCGCGACCGACACTTCCAGCACACAGTCCGTTGAGTTCCTCGATGTTGGTACCCAGCTCTCGCTGCGTCCGTTCATCAGCGACGACGACTTCGTCCGTATGGAACTGCGTCCTAGCGTCTCCGATGGTAACACCAGCCTTGTCGGCGGGTTCGTCATCCCTGACACCACCACGCAGGAAATCGTTACCAACGTGATCGTCAAGTCCGGCCAGACCGTCGTCCTCGGCGGCCTCTTCAAGGAAGACACCACCATCGGTCGCACCAGCGTCCCCGGCGTGGGTAACCTCCCGCTGGTCGGTCCCGCCTTCAAGGGTCAGGACGACTCGGTCACACGCAGTGAAGTCATCTTCATGATCAAGCCCACCATCCAGAACGATGAGGACTTGACCAAGATGGCCAACAGCGTGACCAACGACATCGAGTCCACACGCAGCGGCATGCGTAGGGGCCTGCTGCCCTGGTCGCGCACCAAGCTGACCAGCAAGTACATGACCGATGCCATCGCCTACGAGAAGGCCGGCAACAACGAAAAGGCTCTGTGGTCCATCGACAAGGCTCTCTACCTCGACCCGACCATGGCTGACGCTCTGACGCTTAAGGCCAAGATCACCGGCGAGAAGACCTTCTTCTACGACCGCAGCATCCTCAAGAACGCGGTTGACTCGACTATCGACGCCGAGCTGAGCACGCATGCGGATGAACCAGCCGAGATCGACAGCTTCGAGATCGACCTGGGTGCAGACGCCGGTGAAGCCACCGACCCGGTCGACACCACCGCTTGGGACACCACGACGGTAGAAGACGTCGAGCCCGCCTCGAATGAAGCTCAGATCGAAGAAGTCGTTGAAGTCGACCCTGACTGGTCCTCGCAGGCCCAACCCCAGAGCGACTTCGATCAGACCGCCGAGTTCCAGCAGCAAGAGACTGGTTTCCAGTTCGCTGAGCCAGAAGCCGCCGATACCGAAACGGCCTGGTCCGATCAGGACACCGCCGCCGACCAGCCCGAGGTTGAAGCGCCTTGGCGTGTCGAGCTGACCGGTGACGAAACCGCTTGGCAGTCGACCGAGGAAGAGGGCTTCTCCGACGACAGCTTCAACGATGACACTGTTGTCGAGGTCTACGACCCCGATGAGTACTTCACCGAGGAAGAGCTCCAAGAGCAGGCCGAAGCCGACCAGCCCGTGAGCATCTTCGAGTTCGTCGAAAGCTCACTGTCCGGCGACAACGCCGAGGCCGACGAGGACTACGACAGCGAAGGTGAAGTCACCAGCGTCGATACCGAAGAAGAGGCTGACTAAGTCACGCCTTATCAATAGCAATAAAGGAAAAAGATGAAACGCACTGTGAAGTTTTCACAAGCCATCACCCTTTCAGCAGCGGCGCTTCTCGCGCCGCTGCTGCTTGGTTGTCAGGACAGCCTGGTTGAAGAGAAGGCCGACGCCAAGAACCGCTGGCTGGAGCTGCGAAGCTCGATGATGCTGGACATGGCCCAGCAGCAGTTCAACGCCGGCGACCTGACACAGGCCGAGAAGTCGGTGAAGGACGGTCTGACCATCGACCCGACCAACGCCAGGCTCCACGTCTTGGCTGGCCGGATCTCTATGGAGCAGGGCAAGCTCGAACGGGCCTACCACCTGTTCAATGCCGCCATCACCGAGCAGCCCAAGCTTGCCGAGGCGTATTACTATCAGGGCCTGGTCATGCAGCGCTGGCAGCGCTACGATGGCTCGCTTGAGAATTACCAACTCGCCTACGACAACGCACCCGATGACCCCGCTTACCTTCTTGCGGTCAGCGAGATCCTTGTCGAGCTGGACAGGGTTGATGAAGCGGTTGAGCTGCTGGAAAGCAAACGCAACTACTTCGACCAGAACGCCGGTGTCCGCGCCGCGATCGGTCACCTGTACTACATGCAGGGTAAGCCTGAGAAGGCCGCTGAAAACTTCCGCGAGGCCTCACTGTTGGAGCCCGGGAGCGTTAAGTTCCAGGAACAATACGCCTTCTCCCTGGCAACCGCCGGCGACCACGAACAAGCCGCCAAGGTGCTTGTCGTTATCCTGGATAAGCCCGAGCATAAAGACCGTGCCGATCTGAAACGCGCACTTGTCGCCGCTTACCAGCACACCGGGAACGGTAAAGACGCCTACGCCATCCTGATCGACCTGGCACGCAGCCCTGACGGCGATGTCTCCGACTGGATCAAGCTCGGCGAACTCGCCTACCAACAAGACGAGCTGGGCGGTGCATTGCAGGCCGCGAGCAAGGTGATCAACCTCGATCCCAATAGGCACGAAGGCTACCTCCTGGCGGGCATGGTCTGGCAGAAGCGTGGCCACCTTAAGAACGCTCTGGACATGTTTGACCGCGCCGC
>CBDUNP010000317.1:0-4076 GCA_965368605.1 uncultured bacterium
GGTGCGTGTTTACGCCGGCTCTGAGGGCAAGCGCTTTCAGGCAGACAAACACACCCACGTCGTCTGGCAGCTGTCGAACGGGGATCGGGTGGCGTTCCGGGACCCCCGGCGATTCGGCGGGGTGTGGACATTTGGCTCGGTTGGTTCACTACGGACGTCCAGATGGTCCAAAATCGGGGATGACGCCCTGACGATCACGCCGACCCGACTCCATGCCGGGCTAAATACCACCCAACGGGCCCTGAAAGCGGCATTGCTGGACCAGGCGGTGATTGCCGGGCTCGGGAACATCTATGTGGATGAATTGTTACATGCCTGCGGGGTCAGCCCGCTGCGTCCGGGGTGTGAGATAAGCCTGAAGGAAACCCAACAGCTGGTCCGGCGGATGCGTCCCCTACTGAACCGGGCGATCAGGCAGGGCGGCTCGACCCTGAGGGACTATGTGGACAGCTCCGGCCAGACCGGCGGCTTCCAGCAGCAACACCTGGTGTACGGACGATCTGACCAGCCCTGCACGTCCTGTGGACAGGTGCTGTTGTGCACCACCATTGCTGGAAGAACCACGGTGTACTGCCGGGGCTGCCAAGCCTGATCGGGGCTTTGGTGGATCGGAGGGTCTTACTAATAATAAAAGAGAGTATTACTCTTCTTCTTAGTAGTAAGGGCGCACGGTACGGGGGGAAGTGGGGCCCGGAAACGAATTACACCTTTTTAATCAAAGCCTTATAAATATTCATAGAACGTGGGCAAGGTGTCGGTAAGTGTTGTCTGCCTGGTGTCGAGATAGTGACAGGTGTCGTTAACTTGGCTTATCACACCCTAACGTCGGGATCGTCTTGTCTTGAAGCCCGGTTATCTGATCGGATGAGATATCTAACAAGCGCTTACCCACCGGTTATCCACCGAGATAGCGACAGGGGTGGATGATCTGGGTTTCGATCAAGTGGATGTTTAGCCGCAGCGGCCGCGCTGTGAGTAATGGACAGGCGCACGCCCGGTCTGCGTCGCGTGGACGCAGCGGCTAAACGGGACGGCTGTGCCGGGTTGGATTGGTCGGTAGGACTAGGGGCGACGTCTGAGGGGGTCAGGCGATCGTTGCGCCGGTGTCCTGGCTGATCATTTCGTCCAGGTGCTGGACCTGCTTGGCGAAATTGGGGTCTTTCTTGGACTTGGCGTCGACGGTGCGGATCGAGTGCATGACGGTGGTGTGGTCGCGTCCGCCGAAGTACCCGCCTATCTCTTCGAGGCTAAACCGGGTACGTTTGCGTGCCAGCCACATGCAGACCTGACGGGGCTCGGTGACGGACTTATGTCGTCTGCGAGACTGTAAATCGCTGAGCTTGACGCCGAAGTACTCGGTCACGGCGTCGATGATGTGCTGGAGGGTGACCTGGCTGTGCTTGGAGCCGGCGACGGGCTCGCGCATGGCTTCGTGGACGAGCTTGAGGTCGATGGACCGGCCCTGGAGGTTGGCGTGGCCCTGGATCGTGACGATCGCGCCTTCCAGCTCGCGGGCGTTGGAGTCGATCTTGGTCGCCAGGTAGGCGATGACCTCGTCGGGGACGTCCATTGAGCGCAGTTCACTCTTGGCCTTGAGGATGGCGACACGGGTCTCGTAGCCGGGCTTGGTGACCTCGGCGGTCAGACCCCACTGGAACCGGCTGATCAGGCGGTCTTCCAGGTCGCCGATGTCGCCCGGGGCGGCATCCGACGACAGCACGATCTGTCGGTTGGACTGGTACAGGTCGTTAAACGTATGAAAAAACTCTTCTTGTGATCGGTCGCGCTTCGCCAGGAAGTGGATATCGTCGATGACCAGCACGTCCACATTGCGGTAGCGGTCGCGGAACTCGTTCATCTGCTTGTTCTGGACGCATTCGATGAACTGGTTCATGTAGGCGTCGCAGGAGACGTAGAGGATGTTGGTATCGGGCTTGTTGTTGAGGATGCCCTGGCAGATGGCCTGGAGCAGGTGGGTCTTGCCCAGGCCGACCCCGCCGTGGATGAATAGCGGGTTGTACGCGGTGCCGGGTTCCCTAGCGACGGCGATGCTGGCGGCGTAGGCGAGCTGGTTGTTGGGGCCGGGGACGAAGTTCTCGAAGCTGTTGTCCGGGATCAGGACCATCTGATCGGCATCGAAGTCGGTTGAGCCGGCGTCGCGTCTGAGCCGGGGCGGGACCTTGGTGGTGATGGTGACCTCGGGCTGAGCCTTCAGGTCTGTCGATGTAGATGCGGGCTTGTCTGTCGCGAGCTTGCCTGACACAAAGCGCACGCCGATCAGGGCACCGGTGACGCTCTGTGCGGCCTCATTGAATTGATCTAAGCACTTGCTTTGCAGGTATTTTTCCTGCACGGCGTTGGGCGTGCTGACGCGGAGCAGCCCGGCTTTAAGGTCAACGGGATCCAGCTCCTCGAACCACTGACGACAGATCGAGCTGTGCCGTTTGCGCAGGTACGCCATAATGTCGCGCCACAGCGCGGGGTCAATATTCGGCATTTTGTAAAACTTATTTCTTATCTAGCCAACGATCGTCCGAACAATTCGCGGAAAGGTATGTCCGGACCGCCCACCGGGACGCCATGTCAGATCGTTTAAGTCTAACAGTTATCCACAAGCGCCACACTAAGGAACGTGGGCGTTTCTGTCAATGATGATTGTACGGATTAGGCAAGGATTGTCTCGCCCGGGTTAAGCGCCGCTGTCTGGACCGCCGATGGATATCACTACCAGGATTTCTATGAACACACCTGTGCTCACGATTTATGACGATGGACATGGTCGGTTTGGCCCGATGACCGGTTTGCACGCGGTGTTTGAGTTCCGCAGCGGCCCGTTGTTGTCGTATGAGCGGATCGAGAAAGTTCTAAACAGGTCTGCGGGTGTTCTTTTTGTGCCCGAACGGTTGCGTGAGGTCGTTACCGAAAGACACCCCGGGGTGTTGGTAAACACGGATACGGTTGATCAGGGTGAATCGTTGTTGGTCAACGGTCGCTGGGCCGGCGTTGTATTTGCGGATGAGGTCACGGGCCTGGTCCCGGGTCAGGCGCTGGTGCAGGGGGACGGCCAGGTGGTCGCTGCCTGCCTGAAACACGATCAGGCCCAGGCGTTTGTCCGAAGCGGGTTCAGCACGCTCCCGGATAAGACCGCCACGATGCGTCTGACCCAGCGCGCCCTGATTGAGAAGCCCTGGCACGTGTTGGACGAACTGCCAAAGAATCTGCTCGCGGACCTATCTACCAATGGCTTACCCACATTTCGGGCGGAAGATCATCCGGGGGTGACGACGTTTGGCGAGCATCCGATCCGGGTCGGGCGCGGCGTGCAGGTGATGCCCTCGGTCGTGATCGACGCCGTGTATGGTCCCGTGGTGATCGAAGACAACGCGGTGATCAACCCCCTGACGGTGTTACAAGGCCCGTGCAGCATCGGCCGGGACTCGGTCCTGGTGTCACACACCAGCATCCGGCGGAACACCGTGATCGGGCCCTGCTGCAAGGTCGGCGGTGAGATCGCCGGCAGCGTGATGCACAGCTATTCCAATAAGGCCCACGCCGGCTACCTGGGCGACAGCCTGGTCGGGTCGTGGGTCAATCTCGGGGCGGATACAAATGTGTCTAACCTGAAAAACACCTACAACGCGGTACGTGTCCGTCTCGATGAGGACGGCCCCGCCGAAGACACCCGCCGAACCTTTCAAGGGGCGGTTATTGGGGATTTTGTCCGCACCGCGATCGGGACACGTTTATCGACAGGGACCGTGGTTCACCTCGGTTGCATGCTCGCGGTGACGGGGTGGGCGCCCACGCTGGCGACGGCGCTTGGGTTTTATACAGACGCGGGGCGAGCGGATTACGACACGGATAAGTTGATCGCGACACTGAAGGCCGTGATGAGCCGACGTGATGTCAAGATGACAAAGCCGGTGCAGGCATTGATCCGATCGCTAAGCACCATCGGCTGATGACCTTCGCGAGCCAGATGACTTACGATTACGCTGCTTCGGCTTCTTCGCCCGGATGGGGTTCCGTTTCAGTCTCGTAGACAAATTGACCATTGACTTGATGGACATTCCCGA
>CBDUNP010000318.1:0-4074 GCA_965368605.1 uncultured bacterium
CAGGTCCGTCGTTTTGAGAAGGACGGGCAGATGGTCGCGGATATGATCTACGATGAGTTGTCGGGCCCGGGGGACTCACGGGTGATTGTGGACCCGAACGACCCGACACGCCACCGGGAGGTTGCGGAGGATGCGACGCACCGTGACCTGCTGCAACCGATGGTTCGGGGCGGAGAGGTGGTGATGGCGGACGAACCGCTTGATGAGAAACGCGCGCGGGCGAAGCAGGAACTGAATAAGCTGCACCCGGGCGTTCGCAGGTTTATGAACGCACACGCCTACCCGGTCGGGATCGAGAGCGGGTTGCACGCGTTGCGTAGCCGGATGATCGATGCCATGCGTGGCGGCTGAATGATTACTGAGGTGATGCGATGATCCTATGGACGACCGAGCCTTACGACTACATGCGTGACGGCCTGATTGCCGCGACCGGCGCCCAGCCCGGCGAGATCGAGCGCAGCACGTTTACGGACGGCGAACAATATCACCGACTGGCCACGGATGTCTCCGGCCGTGACGTGGTACTGGTCGGCGGGACGGGCTCGGACACGCAGACGCTTGAGCTATTCGACCTGGCGTGCGGGCTGGTGCAGGCCGGGGCGCGTGCGTTGACGCTGGTGCTGCCTTATCTGGGATACGCGACGATGGACCGGGCGGTAAAGCCCGGCGAAGTCGTGAAAGCCAAGACCCGCGCCCGACTGCTGTCCGCGATCCCGCACGGGGTGCAGGCGAACCGGATCGTGCTGCTGGACCTGCACGCCGAGGGGATCCAGTACTACTTCGAGGGGGCGTCGCACCCGGTGCACGTGTACGCCAAACCCGTGGTGTCTAAAGCGATCGTCGAGCTCGGGGGCGACGGGTTCGTGCTGGCCTGTACCGATGCCGGGCGTGCGAAGTGGGTGGAGTCGCTGGCGAATGAGCTGGGGGTCGACGCGAGTTTTGTCTTCAAGCGTCGCGGCGTGGATGGTCGGCCGAAGGTATCCGGGATCAACGCCGACGTGCAGGGGCGAAGCGTTGTGATCTATGACGACATGGTGCGCTCGGGGGATTCGCTATTGATCGCGGCGCAGGCGTACCGGGACGCGGGGGCCAGCGCCGTCTCCGCGGTGACGACGCATGGCGTATTCCCGGGCGAAGCAATCGCAAAGATTGCCGGGGCCGGCCTGATAGACCGGATGATGTGTACGGACAGCCACCCGGCCGCGTTGGCGGCGGCAGAACAGGCGTCCGGCTTCCTCACGGTCCGGTCGGTGGTGCCGGTATTGGCTCAGGCGATCACCGGTGGAAAGGGCTAAGCGATGCGATTGATTCACGTGGGCGCAGCGGCGTTGAACCAGACGCCGATCGATTGGGACGGCAACGCGGCAAATATCCGGGGCGCGATACAAGCGGCTCGCGAGATGGGGGTGGACCTGCTGTGTCTGCCGGAGCTCTGCCTGACCGGGTATGGGTGTGAAGACGCCTTTCTTTCGCCGGCGTTGCGTCGGATGGCGCGAAGTGTCCTGATTGAATTGTTGCCATTCACTAAAAACATCGCCGTGACGATGGGGCTGCCGGTGATGGTGCGTGGGTCGTTATTCAATGCGTGCGTGTTGGTGGTGGATGGCGAGGTGGTGGGGATCGTGCCCAAGCAACACCTGGCCGGGGACGGTCTGCATTACGAACCCCGCTGGTTCAAGCCCTGGCCCGGCGGCGCGGTGACACGGATCGAGTTCGAGGGCCGGGAGGTGCCGTTCGGCGATCTGGTGTTTGACCTGGACGGGATACGTGTCGGGTTTGAGATCTGTGAGGACGCGTGGGTCGCGGATCGGCCGGGTGCGGAGCTGGCGGATCGGGGCGTCGACGTGATCCTGAATCCAAGCGCCAGTCACTTCGCGTTCGGCAAGCAGCGTGTGCGTAGGCGATTGGTCGCCGACGGGTCGCGTGCGTTCGGGGTGGCGTACGTCTACAGCAACCTGCTGGGCAACGAGGCCGGGCGAGCGATCTACGACGGGGGCGTGTTGATCGGGGCCGGCGGCGAGGTCGTGGCGCAAGGGCCGAGGTTAAGTTACAGGCCATACGTGGTGACCGACGCCGTGGTGGACATCGACGCCGGGCGGATGGCACGCGCCGGGCTGGCCAGCCGGGAACCCAGCACGCATGAGGACGAGGGCATGGTCCGTGTGACGTTTGGCCTGAAGGCGACCAAGCCGCGCGCCGTTGCGCCGACGCATCCGGGCTGGGAGACCGTGGAGTTCAACGATCAGGAGGCCTTTACACGGGCGGTCACGTTGGCCCTGTATGACTACGCTCGCAAATCCAACTCCAACGGGTTCGTCGTCTCGCTCAGCGGCGGGGCGGACTCCACGGCGGTGGCGTGCCTGGTCCGGCTGATGGTGCTGCTGGGGGTAAGTGAGCTCGGAGCAACGCTGTTCTGCGATCGCTTGGGTTTAGCCGAAGCATCTGACGATGTCGATGCGATCACGACGGCGTTGCTGACCACCGCCTATCAATCCACCCGGAACAGCTCCGACACCACGCGCAACGCCGCGAAGACGGTCGCGCAGGCGATCGGCGCAAAGCACATGGAGCTGGACGTCGATGGGTTGACCGAGCGATACACCACGATGATCGAGTCGGCGATCAACCGAGAGCTGACATGGGAGCGTGACGACATCGCGCTACAAAATATCCAGGCGCGTGTGCGTGCGCCCGGCGTATGGATGCTGGCGAACCTGAACAACGCGCTGCTGCTGTCGACGAGCAACCGTTCCGAAGCCGCGGTGGGGTACGCCACGATGGACGGCGACACCTGCGGGGGGATCAGCCCGATCGCCGGCATCGACAAAGCGTTCCTGCGCAAGTGGCTGGTCTGGCTGGAAGAGATTGGGCCGGAAGGTGTCGGGCCGATCCCGGCCGTGGGTTGTGTGAATCGCTTGCAACCGACCGCGGAGCTAAGGCCAAGTGACCAGGGCCAGACCGATGAAGATGACCTGATGCCCTACGACGTACTGGACGCGATCGAGCACGAAGCCATCGGGCAGAAGCGTTCGCCTGCCGAGGCATTGGAGTCGCTCGCCGCCCAATTCCCCGAGCACAGCCGAGCGACACTCCGGGGGTGGGTGCAGCGGTTCTTCACGCTCTGGTGCCGCAACCAGTGGAAGCGCGAGCGGTACGCCCCCAGCTTCCACGTCGACGACAAGAGCCTGGACCCCAAGACCTGGTGCCGCTTCCCGATCCTGTCCGGCGGGTTCCAAAGAGAGCTGCGGGAACTCAAATCGACATCGTCGTAAGGCGAATGATATCAATAAGTTAAGATTATTTCACGCAGATTTATACGCACGGCTTGACATAGTGTCAATTATACACGATACTAAGTGTGTAAATAACACGAATAAGGATGAGGCGCATGGCCAAGACCTACGAGTTTCCAAGGGCGGCGTTGACGGTAGACATCGTCGTGTTCGCGCTGGATGACGACGACCTGAAGGTGATGCTGATCCAGCGCGACCTCGAGCCTTTCGCGGGGCAGTGGGCGTTGCCCGGCGGGTTTGTCCACGTCGATGAGACACTCGACCAGGCGGCCCGCCGGGAGCTGGAAGAAGAGACCGGGCTCAAGGACATCTTCCTCGAGCAGCTCTACACCTTCGGCGAAGTCGAACGCGACCCGCGCGAACGCGTCGTGACCGTCAGCTACTTCGCGCTGGTGAACCTGCAGGGCCACAACGTCAAGGCCAGCACGGACGCGCGCAACGCCGCCTGGTTCGCGCTGAACGACCTCCCCGGGCTTGCGTTCGACCACGAACAGATTCTAGACACCGCCTACGAACGGCTGCGCGGCAAGGTGCGTTATCAGCCGATCGGATTCGAGCTGCTTCCCAGGAAGTTCCCGCTGCGTCAGTTGCAGACCTTGTATGAGCTGGTGCTTGACCGGGAGCTGGACAAGCGAAACTTCCGCAAAAAAATCCTGAGCATGGACATCCTGGTCGAACTGAACGAGATCGAAAAAGACGTCGCCCACCGCGCCGCGAAGCTGTACCGGTTTGATGAAAAGAAATACAAACGCAAGACACGCGGCGGGTTTAACTTTGAGCT
>CBDUNP010000319.1:0-4036 GCA_965368605.1 uncultured bacterium
CGGGGATACACGGGGGGGGTACCGGGGAGGCGGGTCGGCTACCACGGGCGGGGTAAATCGGTTTTAATAGACCCTCGGTGGGCTAGACCGTCCGCCGCATTTAATCGATGCATCAATCGAGGGTAAAGGGACCAGCTATGAGCGAACAAGAATCCAAGAAGATGAGCGGTTGCGCCAAGGCGGGGATCGGTTGCGGGATCGCGTTGGTGATCCTTCTTATTATTGGTGCGATCGGTGTGTGGTGGGTCGCCAAGAACGCCAAGAGCCTGATGTCCGAAGGCTTCGCGTCGGTGATTAACCAGGCGGTCGAGCAATCCAACCTGCCGGATGATCAGAAGCAGGTCATCACCAGCCGGGTCGATTCGGTGAAGGAAGACTTCATCGCCGGCGACATCACCCTCGAACAGATCGGTCAGGCGATGGAGAACCTGGACGTCGAGAAGCTGATCTCAGCAGGCGTCACGCAGTATGTCGGCACCGGGATGATGAACGCGTCGAACCTCAGCGCCGATCAGAAGGCCGCCGGGCAGCAGGCGATGAACCGCGTCGCTACCGGCCTGCTGGACGGGCAGATCAGCACCAGCGAGGTGCAGACGGCGATCGCGCCGATCCTGGATCAATCAGCCCCGGGCGACTGGCAGTTCAAGCAGAACCCCACGGCCGAAGAATTGCAGCAAGTGCTTGAAAACGCCAACGATCTGGCCGATCAAGCAGGTATCGCCCAAGACGTTCCGGAGATCGACTTCGGCCAGCGCGTCAGCGAGGCGTTTGACGAGGCGTTTGGAACGACTCAGCCGTAGTGTCCGGTAATGTGAGGAACTAGAACGTGCCGCAAGTCAAAGCCGTCGTCAGTGTGGTAGGCAAGGATCAGAAGGCGGTGGTTGCGAAGTTCGCGACGCACCTGGCCGACCTTGGCGTGAACATCCTGGACATCGAGCAGCAGGTCACCCGTGGCCGGTTCATCATGGACATGCTCGTAGACCTATCGGACCTGAGCGTCAGCCTGGACGAACTGATCACGGGCCTGCTGAACCTGGGCAAACAGATCGAGATGGAGGTCCGCGTAGCGCTGCACGATCAGGGTCGGCCCAAGCGGGTCGCCGTGCTGTGCAGCAAGGAGGCGCACTGCCTGGAGCGGATCATCGAGGACTCCAAGGCCGACAGCTACCGCGGGGAGCTGGTGTGTGTGCTTGCCAACCACCCGGACCTCGAGCCGATAGCCACCAAGGCCGGGTTGCCGTTCGCGCACCTGACCGCCAAGGACAACAAGCCGGCCCACTTCAAGTGGATGATGGAGCAGTTGGCGGAATACAAGCCGGACCTGGTGGTGTTGGCGCGATATATGCAGATCGTCCCGCCGGAGATGGTGCAGGCGTATCGGCACAAGATCATCAACATCCACCCGTCGCTGCTGCCTTACTTCCCCGGCGCCAAGCCTTATCACCAGGCTTGGGAGCAGGGCGTGCGTGTGACCGGCTGCACCGCCCACTTCGTCACCGAGGACCTGGACGAGGGCCCGATCATCCTCCAGGACGTCTTCCACATCGACGTCGGCAAAGACACCGCGATCGACGTGCGCAGCAAGGGCCAGAAGCTGGAAGGCCGGGTTCTGTCGGATGCGGTGAACATGTATCTGGACGAAAAGCTGGTCGTCGTCGACGACAAGGTCGTCTTCCGCCCGGGCCTGAGTACGCTGATGGATCACGCGGAGTAACGGTAAGGCTGGAAGTTGGTGTGCGGTCCTTACGGTTTTCCCGATACCCGGCCTACCCCTCGAACGATTCACAGGTATATCGCAACACGCGCACGTCTTCGGGCCAGGCGTCCGGGTGCAGGCCGGCTTTGACTTTGAGCTGATCCAGGAAATGCTTGGGTTCGGTCAGCGTCTCCCAGACCGCCGGCAGGAACGTGCCCCGGCAACGACCCGTTTCCAGCACCAATCCATCCACGCCCGGCCGGAGCTGGCGCAGCAGGTCGTCTTCATCTTTAAACGTCATCGGGGCTGGCTCGGTTAGCACTGAGACGTGCACATCGATCCGCGCGTATTCCGGTTCGGTCAACGGATCGAAGCGGGGGTCCTCGAAGGCGGCGGCGTAGGCGTTCTGGGCGATGCTCCGAACCAGCGGGCCGGTGGCCTCCATCCTGCCGATGCATCCGCGAAGCTGTCCCTCGATCCTCAGCGTGATAAACGAAGCGCCCGGCCTGGCCAACCCGTCGGCAAACGTGTCCGGGTCGACGGCCAACGGCCTGCGGTGCGTCAGGCCGTAGCTGATCGAGGCGCGCGCAACCTCTAGCAGACTCGCCCGATCTTCCTGACTGATGCTCTGCGTGGGCATGGATTGCCTACCGAATAGTAAAAGCGCCGTACCCCACAACGCTGTCCCTTGGGCCGGCGGTGTCGCCGGAGTTACGCAGGTCTACCTCGTCTACCGCCAATCCCCGGGACTCGGCGCAACGCAGCAGCGCCCGGACACAGGTATGCCCGCAGGCACGCTCCGGGGTGATGTCGTCTGCGCAACACGCCACAATCGCATCGGCGGTCTCACGGTCCACCGATGACGCGGTCCCGTAGTCCAGGTAATGTGACAGGTCGCTGGAGACGACGATCAGTGTCTTTTCATCATCAAGAAACGGGTCAAGCGCCTCGGCGACGGGTTGGTCATCGACGTCACCGAAGAGCAGGGGGATGATCTCGAGCCCGACGTCTGCCGGATCATCGGTTCGGCCGAGCGTTTCGATCAGGAAAGGCAGATGCACTTCCAGCCCGTGTTCGGGGGCGTGTGCGGTATCGTTAATAATTACGTCGACCTGTGCGGTCAGTGTCTGGACAGCATGGGTATCTATCGGGACCGGACCCAGGGGCGTGTCGAACGCCTCGGACGAGCTGCAGGCGATCCCCCCGAACCCCACGAAATGAGACGGGCCGATCAACACGACACGGTTGATTGTGTCGCGCCTCGGGGTCACGCAGGCGTACGCCGACGCCGCGACCGGGCCGCTGTAGGGATACCCCGCGTGGGGCGCGATGATTGCACGGACAGGTCGGCGGTCTGTGGAGGCGTTGTTTGCAAGAGCGGGGTCAACCGCGTTGAGGTATTCACGGACATCTTTGCGAAGCATCTTGGGATTCGCGGGGTAGAACCGGCCCGAGACGGCGGGGGGCCGAAGGGGGGTGGGGCGGTTGATCGCGTTCCGCGTAGACATGAGTGCGCTCACCCTGAAAGGTAGGGGCCGTGGCACCTTTCATTCTAGGGCGTGTCGAGGTGGGGTAAAGCCAATTCGGGCTAAGTCTGCGTGATCCACGAAGAAATCAACGGCTGGTTGCACCCTTGTTTTTGTAAAGCAGCTGGTCCGCGGTGCGCAGCAGGGCCTTGGTATCCGGGCAGGCGTCGCCCACCAGCGAAGCGATCCCGTACGACAGGTCCAGATCCTTGGAGTTGGGGAACATTGTGTGGGCCTGGCGTGTGAACAGCTTGTGGATCATCGTGACCACTTCGACCGCGCGTTCATGGTCAACGCCCGGCATCACGAGCACGAACTCGTCCCCGCCCAGCCGGACCGCCAGGTCGTCCTGCCGAGTCGTTGCACGGATGAGCCCCGCCAGGAAGATCAGCAGGTGGTCGCCCGCCTCGTGGCCCAGCTGGTCGTTGACCTTTTTGAAGTGGTCCAGGTCGATCATGACGCAGACCAGATCGGTCCCCGAGGCCTTGGCCGAGTCGAATAGCAACTCCAGGTTTTCATTTAGGAACCTGCGATTGCCCAGGTCGGTCAAGGGGTCGCGCATGACCAGCCGTTTGAGTTCGGAGGTCGCGCGCTTGGTCGCACGGACAACGCGCTGGTCCAGCGTGCTCCTCAGGGAACGCGCTTCCATATGGCTGCGTGTCGCGATCACGCCCATCGTGTGCAACGACTTGGCGATCCGTCCGATCTCGTCGCGTCGGCCGACCGGCAGGTGCCTAAGCGCGCTGGCCAGCCCGGTCCGGGAAAGCCGCTCGGACTGGTCCGCCAGCTTCTTGATCGGCAGGGAGACCCACCA
>CBDUNP010000320.1:0-4031 GCA_965368605.1 uncultured bacterium
TGGGCGATGGATCACCCGCGTCCGGCCCAACCGCACCGGACTGGGCCACCACGAACACGGCCAGCATCATCCACAACAGCGATCGAGCGGCGCGGCGTTTCATGGTTCTATTATAGACCAATTACCTGCCCGGCCCCGGTTTATCCACCGGTTTGATCCCCAGAACCGCGACGCCGACCCGCCCGGTTGCGGCTCTAGCACTTCGGCTATAAAACACATGTTTGCCCCCTGTTTTCAGGCAACCTACGGAGTTTCGCCATGCCCAACACACCCACCCGTGTCACCGTCTGGCACGAACACGTCCACGATCGCACCAACCCGGCGGTCAAGAAACTCTACCCCGACGGCATGCACACGGTCATGAAGCAGGCCATCGAAGAGCACCTGGGCTCGGATGTCGTCGTTCGCACCGCGCTGCTGGAAGAGCCCGAGCACGGCCTGACCGACGAGGTTCTGGCCAACACCGACGTCCTCACCTGGTGGGGCCACTGTGCCCACGACAAGGTCGATGACGCGGTCGTCGCGAAGGTCCAGAAGCGCGTGTTGGAAGGCATGGGGCTGATCGTCCTGCACTCCGGGCACTACTCCAAGATCTTTAAGGCCCTGATGGGCACGACCTGCTCCCTTCGCTGGCGTGAGGCCGGGGAAAAAGAACGCCTCTGGTGCCTGCTGCCAGGCCACCCGATCGCCGACGGTCTCGAAGATGAATATTTCGAGATCGAACACACCGAGATGTACGGCGAACTCTTCGACATCCCCACCCCTGACGAACTGATCTTTGTCAGCTGGTTCGAGGGCGGCGAGGTCTTCCGCTCCGGCTGCACCTGGAACCGCGGCAAGGGCAAGGTCTTCTACTTCCGGCCCGGCCACGAGACCTTCCCGATCTACTACCACAAGCAAGTCCGACGCGTCCTGGCCAACGCGGTCAAACACGTTGCCCCGGCACGCTCCAGCGCCCCGGTCCGGCTGGAAGCCCCGTGCATCGACCCGCCCTTAAGCCCGATCTCGACCGTCCACGAGGTCGATCAATCCCTGCACGAACACCAGAACAAGTAGCCGTCACGCCACCCGACAGCGAGACACGTCAATGCCATAATGACAAAGACCCGCAGACAGCGTCTGCGGGTCTTTGTGTTATTCGGCATCACGGCCAAGAGGGCCGTCGGTTATCTGATTATTCAGGAACCTTGATGTCCTTGACGGCATCGCTGACGTCGTCAGCCGCGTCGCCAACCTTCTCGGCGGCGTCTTCGACCTTGTCCTTGACGTCATCGGCAGCGTCGGCGGCATCCTTCTTCATCTCATCCATTGTGCCTTCGGCATCCTTGTGGGCGTCATCAGCAGCCTGCGAAGCGGCGGACGTATCAACAGCAGGGGCTTCTTCCTTCTTCTCACAACCCAGTGCGAAAGTGAGCATCAGGCCCAGAGCAACGAACATTGACTTACGGAACATGGCGATCTCCAATTTTCTTAAATTACCACGGTTAGGTTAGGCCCCCACCCCGAGGCAAGGACTAGCAGACAGTATACCCCAGACCCCCACTCGCGTGCTACCCGACGATATCCACAGCTGCCCCCGGCTGGGAAGCCGCTCGGGGCCCACCCCACCCGCCCGCGACCCCGGGCTATACCCCCGGCTGCTGCTGGCTGAGGCAATGTAACGCCCCCAACCCCACGACCAGCGATTTTGCGGCCACCGGAACCACCGAATACCCCGGCATTTCCCGGGCCAAGACCCCCATCGCGGCCTCGTCGGTCGGTTGCCCAAATGTGGGAACGAAGACGTGCCCGTTGGCGATCAGGAAGTTTGCGTAGCTCGCCGGCACGGGCCAACGCCCATCCGGGTAGTCATAATAGATCGGGTCGGGCACCGGCAGTTCGACGGCCTCCAAGGGTTGGCCGTCCTGGTCCACGGCACCCCGCAGGGCCGCGAGGTTCCGTTGTGATACCTCGTGGTCCGGGTGCCCCGCCGGTGCCGAGACCACCGCGACCTTCCCCGGCGAGATGAATCGGGCCACGTCATCGATGTGCCCGTCCGTGTCATCGCCCGCGATCCCCCCCGGCAGCCAGACCACGTGCCGTGTCCCCAACGCCGTGTGTAGTTGGGCTTCGATCTGCTCCCGGGACATCCCCGGGTTGCGGTTGGGGTTCAGCAGGCACTGTTCGGTCGTCATCACCGTCCCCGCCCCGTTCACCTCGATCGACCCGCCCTCCAGCACGAAATCATGCACCCAGATCGGGACGTCCAGTTTGCGGGCGATGTGCTGGGGCACCACGTCGTCCTTGTCGCGCACCTCGTACTTGCCGCCCCAGGTGTTGAAGTGAAAGTCATGACAGGCCAGCGCATCGCCTTCGCCATCACCCGAATCGCGCACCACAAAGATCGGCCCGAAGTCGCGTATCCACGAGTCGTCCGTCTCGATCCCCAGTTCATCGGTTGTCCGTACCGCCACCGCTTTGCGCATCAGCCCGACCCAGTCCGCAAACTGCCGCTGCGCCTCGGCCAAGCACCCCGGCCAGGTGTCTTGGTTCTTCGGCGGCGCCACCCATACGCAACTCAACGGCTCAAACTCGGCGGGCATCCGGTAGCCAATGGCTAAAGCCGAGTCGGTCGGCCGGGTCAGCCTGGCGTATTCAGATATATGTTTGTGAGGCATCTGCAATTACCGGGTGCAATGTGATTCGCGTCGCGAGAAGGATGTCAGCATTAAAGAAACTGCCAGTCCCCGCTGGCAAGCGTGTACCACCACAGCAGCGCGTTGGTCAGCCCGTGCGACCAGATCACCGGTCCAAGCCCGAGCTTCCGCTTGCGCCCCGCGTGGTTGGTCATCTTCACCATCAGGCACCATAACACCCCGCAGACGATGCACCCCACATAGTCACGCGGGATGTGGTTGAGCATGAAGATAAACGTCGACGCCGCCACGCCGAACATGCTCACGTCGCCCAACGCCGTCTCGTTGAACTGCTTGCTGAACATCGGCTCCCGCTGCGCCGCCGCCTTGACCGCCGGTTTATCCATCAGCATCTCGCCGATGCCCGGCAGGTCGTGCACCACTTGCAACACCGCGATCCCCGTCTTCTTCATCGAGTGCATCGCACGCAGGCACAGGCTCCGGTTAAAAATCTCTTCCACGAACGGCACGATCATCGCCATCCCGATCAGTCGAAGCCCGATCCCCACCGTGTACGTCCCCGGGTGCGCTTCGCGCATCTCGACGAAGTAGTGCGGATCACCCGCCGAGTTGATCGGATCGTCCGCGGGCATCCCCGCCTGCAGCCAGGCCCACCGGTCCGCGAGGCTGTCGTCCCCGATCGCCCAGCCAAGAAGGATCCAGGCCGCCGTCAGGAATACCGCTGACGGGATCACGGTCCAGTGAAACCAGAGCGTCATCTCAGGCAGCAGTTTTCGGTACCGCCAGAGCATCCCGGCCGTCAACACGCACTGCAATCCATATAGGTAAGGCAGCGTCCGCGCGTCCCAGTCCCGCGCCAGCCCCACGATGAACATACACGCGACCCACAGCAGCAACGGCCCAAGCCGAACCAGCCAGGGTCCTTCATTCATCGCCCGGTCCAGCTCTGCAAGCCGTCCACCCCGGGCCTCACTATCCGTTGTCTGATTCATAAACGTCTCGTCTCGCCCTTCGCCCCCGGCTTCGGCTTGCCGTTTAGCGGTAGATCGCCTTGCCCACGATCCCAGATCATCAATCATCAATTCCTTCCAACCCGCGATACCATACGTCCATGCCCGCACCCCCGCCAGACCAACCTCGGGATAACCCCAAGCCCAACGCGTTCCGGGGCCACCCTGTCGGCCTGGACGACGATGCCCTGCTCAAGCAATGCACCACCCGCCGCTCCCGCGCCTCCGGTCCGGGCGGCCAGCACCGCAACAAGGTCGAGACCGCCATCGAACTGACCCACACGCCCACCGGCATCACCGCCGGCGCCAGCGAACGACGAAGCCAGGCCGACAACAAGCGAGTCGCCCTGAAGCGCCTCCGCCTGAAACTGGCGATCGAACACCG
>CBDUNP010000321.1:0-4023 GCA_965368605.1 uncultured bacterium
TAGGGACGCCGCTTGCGGATTTATTCAATGGGGCCGGGGTCAATACCACAAACAATGCATTGCGTGAATTGGCGATTACGGCCCGGAATGGGAACGCTAAGGTTTTTGATGTTGACGCGTACACTTCGGCTGGCGACATGATCAGTGCCGTCAATACGTCGTTTGCTGGTGATATAACGATGTCGATCAGTGGGAATGCGTTTGTCATCACCGACAATACCGGTGGGGCGGGCAATCTCAAGGTGTTTCAGAACGAGCCGGGGACGACCGGTGCCGCGACCGTTGCTGCAGATTTAGGTTTGACGATAGACGCCGCGGTTAACTCGGTGACCGGTGTTGATACCAATCCGGTGCCGGTGCTTACGGCCCAATCCGGGGCGGGGGAGGTCTCTTTTCAAGACCGAGCCGGTGTGGCTTTTACTGCGGACCTGACGTCTGTGCAGAGTGTCAGTGACGTCATCGATGGGATCAACGCTGCGAGCGAAGCTGCGGGGGCGGGGATCTCGGTGTCATTGAACCGCTCAGGAAACGGGCTGACGCTGACGGATGATTCTGGTGGTGCCGGCGACATTATCATCGGTGACGTGACCGGCGCGACCGCCACGAATCTTGGGCTCGCAGGCACGTTTTCTGACGACGAGGTCGAGTCGGGCAACCTCCAGTACCGCTACCTGACCGAGGGGACCAGCCTGAGCAACCTGGGGTTTGTGCCCGGGCAGTTCACGATCACCGACAGCACCGGCAGCACGGGCAACGTTAATCTTCAGCAGGGTGAGCAGACGGTCTCGGATGTCTTGAGGGACATCAACGGTCTGGGGTTGGAGATCAACGCCCGGATTAATGACACCGGCGACGGCATCATCCTCGAAGACACCAACGCGGGTGTGCAGTCGGTGGCGATCAAGGTCGAGGAGGCCGGGTCGGGTACGGCGGCGAGCCTTGGGCTGCTCGGCGAAGCGTCGGCGCCGGGCGAGGACCTGGACGGCAGCTTCGAGAAGACCATTGATTACACCAGCGACAGTATGACCGACGCGACGCTGCTGTCGGCGCTCAAGGGCGGCAACGGGATCGACTACGACGACACCAACCCCGACTTCAAGATCACGACCAGCAGCGGCAGCGAATACGACATCGACCTGACCGTCGGCATCACGACCGTCGGGCAGTTGCGGACCGCGATCGAGACGGCGACGGGCAATGACGTGTCGGTGACGATCAACGACGCCGGGACCGGGCTGAATATCACGGACAATACGGCGGGGGCGGGCAAGCTCTCGTTCGACGCCTTGAATAACTCCGAGGCGCTGGGCGACCTGAACTTCAAGGATGATGACGACGGGGACGGGCGGGCCGAGGCCAAGAACCTGGTCAGCATCACGACGCTCAGCGACCTGGCGGATTTGATCAATGAATCCAATGCCGGGGTCAACGCGGCGATTATCAATGACGGCTCGGCGGGCGCGCCGTTCAGGCTGATCCTCAGCGCCGAGAACCCGGGCTCGGCGGGCGCGTTTGTCTTTGACGACGGCGGGGCGGGGTTCAAGGGCACGACCTTCAGCGAGGCCCAGGACGCGGTCGTCTTCTTCGGCTCGACCGACCCGGCCAAGGCTCAGGTCATCACCTCGACCAGCAACACTCTGGAAGGCGTCATCCCGGGGGCGACGATCAATCTGCTGTCGACCAGCAATCAGCCGGTGCAGGTCACGGTGTCTCAGGACGACGGGGCGGCGGTGTCTGCGGCGCAGTCGTTTGTCAATGGGTTTAACACGTTGATGACCACGATCGACACCTACGACACCTACAACTCCGACACCCAGGAACGCGGCCTGCTGCTGGGCGACTCGGCTCTGGTCACACTTAAAAACCGGCTGTTCTCGTCGATCGTCTCGCGCAGCAGCGACCTGTCCGGCAGCTTCAGCTCGCTATCGGAAGTGGGCATCAAGGTGGGCGCGGGCTCGACGCTTCAGTTCGACGCCGCCAAGTTCCAGGAGGCCTTGAGCAACGACCGCGAGGCGGTAGAGAACCTGTTTACGTTCAAGGAGACCGAGGTCAACGAGGATGGGGAGACCGTGACGACGGCGCGCGGTGTGGGGATCGCGATCGACGAGCTGCTTGAACGGCTGACCGACTCGGACAATGGGATCATCGAGAGCCGTGTCTCCGCGATCGATCGCCAACTCGAGTTGAACCAGGACCGGATCGACACGATCAATGAGGCGTTGGAGGCCAAGCGGGCCCGCCTGGAGGCGCAGTTTGCCGCGATGGAGTCGGCGCTGGCGGACCTTCAGCAGCAGAGCTCGGCGTTGGCCAGTTTCCAGCCGGTGACGTTCAGCGGAGGTGGGGGCAACTCGCAGTAATCCAAAGCGCAAGGCCGCCGGCTTATCGGTCCTGACGCGGCCTTATCGCTAACGCACACCCCCGGTGCTTGCCGATAGAAATATCACCGGCAAGCCGATTATTGTGCCGGCAAGGGACTTTTTTTAGATGAGTCAGAAGCCCGTTAATCCGTACCTCAAGACCAAGATCATGACCGCCAGCCCCGAGGAGCTGCGGCTGATGTTGTATGACGGGGCCCTGAAGTTTTGTCGGCAGGCCAAGGTTGCGCTGGACAAGAAGAGCTTTGAGGACAGCTACAACAACCTGATGCGTGCCCAGAAGATCGTGCTGGAGCTTTCCACCAGCCTGAATCACGACGCCGACCCCGAACTCTGCCAGCGGCTCAGCGCCTTGTATACCTACGTCTACCGCCTGCTGGTTGATGCCAACATGAAGCGGGAGTCCGGGATTGTCGATGAGGCGATCAAGCTGATCGAGTACGAACGCGAGACCTGGCAGATGCTGATGAAGAAGCTAGCCGGGGAAGGTGCCCCCAGCGACACCTCGATTACCACCGCCCAGCAGACCGCGATAAGCAGCCTTTCGCAGAGCGCCTGACGCAGGAGCGTCCACCAAAATCAAGCCAAGCCCATAGCAGCCCCGGCCATGTCGGGGTTGTTTGCTTTATCGGCCCACCCGCGCCGTGTGGCGCTGTTATGTCCTATAAATCTGCGGGATGAGATATTGATAACGTCACCTAGTTAATCCGCCTCCGGTATGGGCCGATAGCTGCACGGTACGTCAACCGTATCCGGAGAATGCTATGCGCAGCTTGTTGATTGGCCTGTTGATGATGATTGTTTCAGGGGTGCCTGCGATAGCGTCGGGCGGGGAATCCAGCGATTCCGGCGGGGCGTTGGTAGCGCGGACGATCCAGACCTATGAGCAGGTCGAGGAGGTGCGTGCCCGGATGTACGAGGCGGTCGGCGACCTGGCATCCGAGAAGCGGGCGTACGAGCTGGCGTTGTACGAGCTGAAGAACGAGCCTAAGACCGCCAAGCAGGTCCACGAGCTGGCCAAAGAGATCCAGCAGCAGGGCGAGACGCTTCAGCGTTACAAATCGCAGGGTGCGTCGGCCGACTCGATCGCCTACTGTAAAAAACGCATCCGCGACCTGACGCTGATCCTGCGTGCCGGGAAGCTGCAGACGCCGCAGGAGCGCGAGCGGTTCCGCTCCCAGGTTGAGCCGAAGGTTGAGGAACTGGCTGCGCGTATCCGCGAGATCGAAGCGCCGTACCAGGCAAAGATGAAGGCCATCCAAGCGGCGGCCGACGAAGATAACCAGGCGCTGACAGAACTGATCCGCCCTTACCTCAAGGTCCCGGAATCCACCTACCCGGGCTCGAAGGTTCAGCACGTCAACGCGACGGTTCACATGGCCTTCGGCTCAGGAAACTGGAACGACCGGTCAGACCGGCAGGTCGCCTGGGCTCACATCCGCATACGCTCCCAGGACGAGATCCAGGACTACCACCGCAAGAACCTGCTGGACGGCAAGTACCCGATCCAGTCGCTCAGCGACGGCAGCATCTGGGTCTGGGCGGGCAACTTCCTGATCACCTTCGTCGCCGACGACGAGGCGATCACCGGTGAAGCAAACATCCAGGATGCCATCCACCAGTTCATCGACCTGGAAAGCCTGGCCGC
>CBDUNP010000322.1:0-3961 GCA_965368605.1 uncultured bacterium
GGGCCCCGCGCCGCTTCCCAACGGGTCGCGCCCATCGCCAGGTCCATCTCGATGTAGCCTTGCGAGTCGCGCAGCGAGGTGAGCAGCGAGTCGACACAGAGGGAGACGCCGGTGAGGCCGTTGCCCAGGATCATGCCCAGCAGCGGGATCATGTAGCGCGGTTCGTACCAGGGGCGGACGCCGACGATCAGGCCGGTGACAGCGATGGTGGTGAGCATGGCGCTGACCGCCAGGCAAACCAGCGCAAGCAGGGTCAGCCCGGGGAAGCGGGACTCGGAGCGTTGCACGGCGGCGTGGCTTGCGGCCAGCAGCATGACGATCACGATCAACGCTAGCAGCCAGTGGGAGCTGGGCTCGAAGACGAAGCGGAGGACCAGGCCTAAAAGAAAGAGTTGAAGAACCGTGCGGGTCGCGGCGATGAACAGGCGTTTTTCCAGACCCAGACGCAGGCCGAGGCTGACGAGCCCGGCGACGAGGACCAGGCCGGTGGCGAGCGCGAGGTCCCAGCCGTTAAGGACGATGGCCTGGCTGACGAAGTTGTTTGCATTCGGGTCAGTCATGGGCGGCCGCCTTGCCTGCGGGCATGTATTCGGCGAGGTCGATGACGCGCGTGCAGAAACGCTCCGCAAAGGCGCGGTCATGCGTGGCGACCAGGATGGCGGTTTCAAAGGACCCCGTAATCATGCGCTTGAACATGTGCTCCACCCGCCCTATCGACACGTCGTCCAGGGCCGATGTCGGCTCGTCCAGGACAAAAACATTCGTCGACATAAATCTAGCTCGCAGCAGACACACGCGTTGACGTTCGCCCTGGGAGAGCGTGGACGCGGGCGCATCGATCATGTCTTCCATGCCTAATTTAGCTAGAAACTCGTCGACGGTGTCTCTGTCGTGAGGCTCCCGGTCTTCGCTGTAGCGCAATGGTCTTGAGATATTCTCATAAACGGTGCCGTCCCAGAGGACCGGGCGCTGGGGGACCAACGACACCTGTCTGCGGAACTTCGGCCAGCCCAGCTCTTGGGGCGATTTGCCTTTATATCTTATCGATCCACCGGCCGGGTCGATCAGACCGACGATGGTGCGCAGAAGCGTCGTCTTGCCGCAACCGGAAGGCCCCATGATTCCGACAACGTCCATCTCTCGTAGTGTCAATGAGAAACCGTCGAGCAGCAGGTCGCTGCTCGACAGATCGGCTCGGACTTGCAGGTTCTCGATCGCAAGCACGGGGATATGCTACCGGGTATCAGGCGGCGGGCCTATCCAGCGCGTCGCAGAGAGGCTTTAGGTGTTGCTCATATCGACGCCAGCGGTCGATGGCTGACGTATAGATCGGTTGGCGGACCTGGTCGTAGCTGGCCGAGGGCATGGGGCGGGTGTTTTCGTGGAAGCGAAGGCAATCGGCATTCCAATCGAGGCCGACGAAGTCGATGAGTTGGCGCATCTGTGGCTCGGGGTCGGTGACGAGGTCTTCATAAACCACGTCAAGGGTCGGGGTGGGCAGCGTGTCCTGCCAGTGATGCGTGAGGCGTTGGTACTGGCGGTGGTAGTGGGCGAGGTGGGCAAGGTCGTAGCTGTAGGGGTGGGTGCCGACGAAGTTCTGGGTGTAGCAGGACCAGCACGCGGCGGCGGGGGTTCGCTGGCAGTGGATGATCTTTGCGTGCGGGAGGATGCGTGAGATCAGGCCCAGGTGCAGGAAGTTGGTCGGGGCTTTGTCGGTGACATATTCGGCGTTGGGTGATATCTCAAGAAGTTTGGCGTGGTACAGGTTGGCCATCTCTTGAAGATGGGGGCCGGTCAATGCGGGGATGCTGTGGGGGTAAGGCTGATCGCTGTCGGTGGCGCGGGAGACCTGCTGGGTGAGCGCAGAGATCAGCGGGAGTTCTCCGCCGCCTGTGATCTGTGGGTGTGATGCGAAGACTTGCTCGACGAGGCTGGTCCCGGAGCGTGGCATGCCGACGATGAAGATCGGGCGCGGCCCGTCGGGACGGGTGGGTGAATCGTGCTGTGGATCGGCACCCCCAAAGGTCTGGATCATGGCGTCGATGAAATGTTGGTGTTCATCAGGGGTATAGGCACAAGGTTTAAGTTGATTGGCCTTAGTGAAGTGATCGAAGGCCTGATCGGACTCTTCAAGACGGTCGAATAGCCTGCCGAGTGCGAAGTGGCAGAGCATGCGCGGGCTGGGGTCGGGCGGATCAATGTGGAGGATGTTCTGCAGGATGGTGATTGCCTGGTCGATGCGGTCGAGTTTGGGGGCAAGGTTGGCCAGGGCCAGCGCGGCATCCACGGGGACCGGGTCCTGCGACAACGCCGGGGCGAGGTGTTTCCATGCGAGGTCGGTGTCGCCGAGGCGTTCGTATACCGCTGCGAGGGCGCTGCCCGCATCGGCCCAACCGGGGCGGGCCTGGCATAACGGTTCGAGGATGGTTTTGGCTTCGTTCAGCCCGTCGAACTCTGTCAGTGAGACGGCCAGGCAGAGTTGAATCTCTTGGTCGTCGGGGGCCAGCGTGTGTGCCTTGCGGAAGGAACGGACAGACTTGCCGATATCGCCGCGTGTACGGTGCAGTGAGCCGAGTTGGAAGTGGGCGTTGGCGTGGTTGGGGTCGATGCGGGTGGTGTTCTGAAAAGATCGGAAGGCGGATTCGGTGTCGCCTTGCTCTAAAAAGACGGAGCCGAGGTTGTAATGGGCGGCGGCGTAGTCGGGATTACAGGCGATGGCGGCGGTATAGGCGTGTTGCGCCTGCGTGAGTTGGTTAGCGGCCCGGCAGGAAACACCGAGGTTGAAATGCCAAGGGGCCTGGGTGTTGTCGATCTCGATGGAAGCCTGCAGGTGCTTGACGGCGGTGGCGTAGTTTTCTCGGCGGTGCGCGATCAGGCCCAGCAGTTGCAGGGCGACGGCGGTGGTTGGTTGCAGGCGCAGGGCATCGCGGCAGGCGGATTCTGCCTGATCAAGCCGGTTGGCCTGCAGGTCTTGCGCAGCACGGGTGATTATTTGGCCGACCAAGGCGTCCGGAATTTCCGGGGGGTTCGGCGGGGTCATGGGTGGCATGGCGTATACGCCTCGGGACGGGTCGGGTAGTAAAAAGAGCCCAAAGCCGGTGGGCCTTGGGCTCTATAGTTTGGGTCTCGACTCGGGCCGCCCTACCCCACCGATAGGGCGGCCGCGATTTAGCCGAGCAGTGACAATACGCTCGAGGCAGAGTTGTTTGCGATCGCCAGTGTGGACGTGCCCGCCTGTTGGAGGATCTGGGCACGTGTGAGCAAGGCGGTTTCTTCCGCGAAGTCGGTATCACGGATATCGCTTTCAGCAGAGGTCAGGTTCTCGACGGCGATCTGCGAGCTTCGCAGCGTGGTCTGCAGGGTATTGCGTTCGAAGGCACCGAGTCGGCCTCGGAGGATCGAGACCTGGTCGATGGACCGATCGACGACAATCGAAGCTTTACGGGCCTGCTCGGCGGAGTCTGAGCCCTGAACCAGGGAGTTGTCACCGCCCGATTTAACGGAGCTGAGGAACCCGTCGATCGAGTTACCCAGGTTGTCCGCGGCGACAGACTGGATGCCGAAGCCGATCTGCTGCTGAGTGTTGACGGTGGGGCCGATCTGGTAGGTCGCCCCGCCGCCTGTAATGGTGAAGGTGTAGGGTGTGTTGAGTGTCTGTGCTGCACCGGAGGTGAGCGACAACTCCAGGCTAAGGGTGGTGGTCCGGAGTGTGACGTCCAGCCCGTCGCCTAGGGCGAGGTTCCCGTTGACCAGGGCGAGCACATCGGCACCCTCGTCACGGTTAACCACCGAACCATCGAGCGCGTCCACGGTATTGAAGGATTCCCCGTCATCAAGTTTCTTGACGGACACAAAGGAACTGGACCCGAAGGAGGTCCCGTTAAGCTGGAGGCCCGAGGTGTTAATGATGGTTGAGGACACGCCGGTGGCGTCTGCGACGGCGTTGATGCCGAAAGAGATC
>CBDUNP010000323.1:0-3947 GCA_965368605.1 uncultured bacterium
GCGGTGATGACCGCCAACCTCTGGCAGGCCACGCTGAGCCTGGCCGATCAGAGCGAAGGATACGAAGACACGCTCGGCCCCTCGATCCTGCGAGGCCGGTTCAAGGCCCAACGCGACGACGAAGGCATGATCGACGCCGTCCGCCGGGTGAACATCGCCGTGAGCGAGGTTCTGGGCGTGCCACGATTTGTAAGTATCGATTGATGAACGGCTGTTAAGAATCGCCAGCCTGATTCTTTCTATCAGGTTACATGGGGCGGGCTGGTTAGAAATACATTTCTTGCAGGAGACGGACCTTGAAGATCAAACGGACCCTCCCTTGGCCATTTCTGGCGTGTTGCTTGTGGGCCTGCCTTGTCCTGACGGGCCTAAGCAGTCAAGAAGCTATCGCGCAGACGGATACGCAAGCGCAGGCGCTGGCGGCCGTCGAGAAGATCGAGGACGAGCAGCTACGAGGCCAGATCCGTGATCTGCTGAGCCTCGCGCCGGCCGTGGCCGAGCCCGTGGATTACTCGGAAATGAAGTTCGGCGAACGGATTCAGACGCAGATCGATCAGCTCTTCGGCGAAGTCAACGCCTACATGGTCCCCGTGCTGTTCTACGACGTCGCCTTTGGGATGTTTGACCCGACGCAGGAAGAAGCGCAATCACAACTCGACAAGACGAACGCGAAGCTACAGACGTTGCTGGACAAGCCCGAGGCCGAACGCGATAAGACCCGTGTCCGGGCACTCTCCAAAGCCGCAGCCAATCTTCAGGCACAGGTCGAACTGCTTGACGTCAAAGCCGAAGTCAGCACCGAGACACAGCCCAACGCGGAGAAGGCGTTCGAGGCCTACCGGTCCCTCCCTGAGACGCAACGCGACGAAGTGTTGACCGAACGGCTCGCCGAGGCGATTGGCGTGCTGGAGACCAAAGCAAGCGCGACCGTGTACGCGGTCCCGTTGATTATCGTATTCCTGCTGGTGGGCGGTGTGTTCTTCACGCTGCGGTACGGTTTCGTGAATGTGCGGTTGTTCGCACACGCGCTGAAGGTGGTCCGAGGGAAGTATGACGATCCGGAAGACCACGGCGAGATCAGCCACTTCCAGGCGCTGACCTCGGCGCTATCGGCGACGGTCGGGCTGGGGAACATCGCCGGCGTCGCCATCGCCATCAGCCAGGGCGGCGCGGGAGCCGTATTCTGGATGTGGATCGTGGCGTTTTTCGGGATGAGCAGCAAGTTCAGCTCCTGCACACTGGCGCAGCTCTACCGGCGGATCACACCCGAGGCCAAGGACCACGGCTCGGCCGACGAGTCCCACGCGGCGTTGCCGGGCAAGAGCCAGCACGTGCTGGGCGGGCCGATGGTCTATCTCTCCGAAGGCATGAAGGACGTGTTCGGCAAGTTCTTCGGCGGCGTGATTGGCAAGGTGTTGGCGATCTCGTTCGCCTTCTTCGCCATCATGGGGTCGCTCGGCGGCGGCAACATGTTCCAAGGCAACCAGACGTTTGCGATCGTCGGCGACATTATCTTTCAACAGCCGATCGAAAACGAAAGCGCGTTGCTGGACCGCGTAGAACTGGGAGATGCCGCGGCGGCAACCGAGCTGAAACAAGCCCGGGCCGAAGCGATCGCCATCAAGGCCGAGAAAAAAGATTCGTACGCCTGGGTCGGTGGGCTGGTGATGACGGTACTGGTCGGGATCGTGATCGTCGGGGGGATCAAACGTATCGGTGAGGTGACCAGCAAGCTGGTGCCCGCGATGTGTGTCTTCTATGTGGGCGTGTGTCTTGTCATTGTATTAGCCAACTTCAGCCAGGTCCCCGACCTGCTCGGCAGCATCTTTACAGGCGCCTTTACCTCGGAGGCGATGAGTTGGGGCGGGATTATGGGCGTGCTCGTGGTCGGCGTGAAACGTGGCGCGTTCTCGAACGAAGCCGGCCTGGGCTCGGCCGCGATCGCACACTCGGCGGCACGGACCAAGGAGCCGGTGCGCGAGGGCGTGGTCGCGATGATCGGGCCGTTCATCGACACGATCGTCGTCTGCACGATGACCGCGCTGGCGATCCTGATCACCAATGCTCACACGAAGGAAGTCTCCGGCGGGTTCTCCAACGAGGGCGTCGGGATCACCGCGGCGGCGTTCAGCTCGCTGGCCCCGTGGCTGGCGCTGATGCTGATGCTGGCGGTGTTTGTATTCGCCTACTCGACGATGATCTCCTGGAGCTACTACGGGGAACGCGCAAGCGAGTACCTGTTTGGCCATTGGGGGATCTGGCCGTTCCGTGTCGTGTTCCTGCTGTTTGTCTTCCTCGGCCCGATGGTCAGCCTGAATAACGTGATCGACTTCACCGATCTGCTGATCCTCTCGATGGCGTATCCGAATATCCTGGGCATGATTTTCCTATCCAGGAAGGTCGCCAAGATGAGCAAGGAATACATGCGCCGGTTGAACACCGGCGAGATGCAACCCTACAAACCCAAGCCCGAAACGGCCGGTCCTTGATCGCTCAACGTGAAACCGTAATAAACCGATAACACCTCCATGACGAATCCACCCGAACCCGTACGCCCGGCGGATGCTGATACCCCCCCGCTGCCGCTGCTGGCGGTGCGTGGCGCGATCGGTGGGGTCTTGATGGGGCTGGCGAACCTGGTGCCCGGGATCAGCGGCGGGACGATGCTGCTGGCGGCGGGCGTGTACCCTCGATTCATCAACGCGATCGGCGAAATCACCACGCTCAAGTTCCGCAAGGCCTCGCTGCTGCTGCTGGGCGCGGTGATCGTGTCGGCACTGGCGGCGATCGTGCTGCTCGCCGGGCCGGTCAAGGACCTGGTGGTGAATCACCGGTGGATCATGTACAGCCTGTTCATCGGGCTGACGCTCGGCGGCGTGCCGGTGGTGATGCGGTTGATCGGCCCGAAGAAAACCGGCGGCGTCTGGTTGGGTGCCGTCTGTGGATTCATCGCGATGGCGGCGCTGGCGTATGTCCAGATGCAGGGCGGCGGCGGCGCGGAGCGGGCCGGGTTCGTGATGATGTTCGTGGCAGGTGTTGCCGGAGCGAGCGCGATGATCCTCCCGGGCGTCAGCGGCGGGTATCTGCTGCTGGTCCTGGGCGTGTACGTGCCGATCCTAAGCGGCATCTCCTCAGCCAAGGACGCGGCGAAGGCTGGGGATTTCACGGCGTTGATGGAACCGGTGCTGGGCGTCGTGCTCCCGGTCGGCCTCGGCGTGGTCGTCGGTGTGGTCGTGGTGAGCAACGTGTTAAGGCTGCTACTAAGAAAATGTGAGAAGCCGACGCTCGGCGTGCTGCTGGGGCTATTGCTGGGCGCGGTGGTTGGGCTCTGGCCGTTCCAGCACGGCGTGGAGCCGGAGGTGGGGTCGACCCTCAAAGGCCAGACGGTCGTACTAGGAACATCTGAACCAATCGGGGATGAAGCCCTGGCCACCACCATCTATATTTACAAAGACACGGGTAAACCGGTCGAAATTGACGACTACCCGACCGAGGTATTTTCGCCGTCGGCGGTGCAGATGATGTCGGCGGCGGGATTGGTTATCTTGGGGTTTGCCACGACGCTGCTGGTCGATAAGGTCGGCGGTGGAAAAAAATCGGCTGCGGGTTCGGCGGGTGATGATTCGGGCGTGACGGCGTGAGTTATGCCGATGATTTTGTTAATTGATTTTTGAACCCGCCAAGAAGGTGGGACTCAATGGCAGCGTGCTGCTACGGACCAAGTCAAAGATCGCGGTGTATTGCCGTAGTATGGAGTGTTGATTGATGAATGTTTTAGTCACAGGCGGAGCGGGTTACATCGGGTCACACGCGGTACGGCACCTGGTCGCGGGCGGACACAACGTCGCGGTACTGGACAATCTGTATCGTGGTCACCGCGCAGCCGTGCCGGCAGACGTCCCCCTGATCGAGGCGGACCTCCGGCAGACCGACGCGGTCGAGAAGGC
>CBDUNP010000324.1:0-3945 GCA_965368605.1 uncultured bacterium
CAGCCACCCCAGCTTCGCAAGGCCCCGGCGTTAAGTTCGGATTAAACCGGTCGAACCGGTTGTATTCGCTCGGATATCGTGTACATTAGACGGACCTGGGTGGGAGAAAGACCCTGGGAGGGAAGCTGAGAGGAGAAACCGTTCTTTTGGGAGAAAGACGGATCGGGAGAAAGACGGAGACGGAGAAAGACGGAGAGGAGAGAGGCAGGGAAGCACTTTGGGGAGAACAGCAGGGATGCCCAACTCAGCTTCCATAAGCCCCGACGCAAGTCGGGGTTTTTTTATGCGCGGATAGTTTGGGGGCAAGCGGGGTTAACCGCGAAGGCGCTAAGAGGGCGAAGTAAAAAGGGAATAAGAAGTTAACCACAGAGGGCACAGAGAGCGCATAGGAAAGCAGAGAAGCGTGAGGCGGGGAATGTGGACAGGATGACAGGATTGACGGGACAGGATGGGCGAGTCTATCTCGCGGATTTCAATCACGTCCATCCTGTCATCCGGTCTACACTCTTTCCGGTTCTGTACCCTCTGCGGTTAATCCTGCATTCTTTTCTTTCTTTGCGATCTTCGCGTCTTGGTGATTCAATTTATTATCCAAATCAACCCACGAGCTTCCGGCATGTAACGGCAGGCGCGGTGCGTCGGGACCAGGTCGAGGCCCGCGTCCTGTGGGTCCGTCATCCAGCCGGGGCGTCCGCTACCAAGTCCCCCCGGAGCCCGGCCCCCGGAAGCTGGATGAAGTTTCATCCGTTGCGCTTCCGATGACCGGTTCCCGATTGTGACACAGACGAAGCCTGGCACACATCCGGGGGGTGGGGGGCAGCCCTCGAGTCCTGGTCCTTTTAATCTTTGGATACTCAGGGTAGCTGTCGACGCCGTCGCAGGTTGTCAGCCCCCCGGCCCCGCCCCCGGAAAGTTGGCGAAGGTTTCATTCGCTGCCGATTCCGGGATTGTGCTGGGGGTCTACTCTTGGGCGAAACGACGGGTTTGTGCGCATGGGGGTGGTTCTGGGCAGCGGGTTGAATATGGCAAGTCGTGTCGAGGACGGGGGAAAGGATTTTTGAGGATAAGGGTGGATATGTTGTTGGGGATGAGGGTTGTTGTGCGCACGGGGGCGGCCCACGTTCGGAGAACGTGGGCTTCGGGGGAAGAATAGCAAGAGCGCTAAGCCGCAAGCGGCTTGGGGGAGACGCGCGTGGCTGGGGGAGGCGGGAACGCTGTGCGGTGGGGAAAAGGGGAATCATTAGTTGGGGGGTATCCCGGCCAAGTCCGGGGCGGACATGACCGGGCTTGGGGTGGGAGTGCGGTGTAGAATATGGGTGGGTGATGTGTCGCGCGTGATGTATTTGGTTTTACGTTTTAGAAAAGAAGTTTTGTTATGCCGGTGGTGCTTCAGGTGACGGATCTACATCTTGGGCGTTTATCTGCACACGACGCGGCGCGTCGGGAGGTGTTGCGGTCGGTGATCGCGGGGATGCAGCCGGACTTGGTGGTGGTGACGGGGGACGTGTGTGAGAACCCGATTGATTCGCCGGAGGAGGTTGACAACGCGCTGCCGTGGCTGGACGCGCTGGGGGCGGACACCCTCGTAACGCCGGGCAACCACGACGTGGGCAACAAGCTGTCGTTGGGGAAGTTCGGCATCACGCGCGGGCTGTTTGACCACTGGTCGCAACACTTCGGTCGGGGCTGGGCGCGGCGCGACCTGGGCGGGTGGTCGATCATCACACTGAACACACAGATCATGGGATCGGGCTGGCCGGAGGAGGCTGAGCAGCTGACGTGGCTGGAGGCGCAGCTGGCGTCGGCGGAGCGTGCGGCGGTGTTCATGCACATGCCACTAGACCTCGGGCCGAACGGGGACGCCGTGCCCAACGCGCACTACTGGCCGATCGACCCGGGGCCGCGCGATCAGCTGTTGCCTTTGCTGTCGCAACCGAAGGTGCGCGTGCTGGCGACCGGGCACCTGCATCACTACGCATCGTTCCCTTCTGCGAAGCCGCCGCGGGTGTGGTGCCCGTCGAGTACGTTTCAGGTACACATCGAGGGGTTGTCCGGGCCGGACGCGGACCCGACGGCGTTGGGGGTGATCCGCCACGACCTGGAGGGGGATAATGCCCGTCACACGTACCTCCCGCTGGATATGCCCGGGGTGGAAAGCGTGACCGTGTAAGCCTAGAGTGTGCCCCGCGTGCGTTTGCCTTGCAGCGTGCACGTCGGCCAGGATCGGCCAGGCCCGCGATCAGGCGAATGTGGTAACAACCCCGCGACACACAAGGCCCTCGATGTTCGATTGGATCCGTAATACCGACAACCTCTTCTGGTGGGCCACCGCCGCTTCGATCGCAACGTTCGTGGTCAGCCTGCTGATCGTGCCGGTGATCATCGCGCGGATCCCGGCAGATTATTTCGTCCGGTCCGAACGGCCCGAGAAGCCTTGGGAGCACATGAACCCGGCCCTGCGTCTGGCGATGATCGTCGCCAAGAACGTGCTGGGGGGCGTGCTGGTCATGATCGGGCTGGTGATGATCCCGCTGCCGGGCCAGGGGGTGCTGACGCTGGTGATCGGTTTGTCGCTGGTGGACTTCCCGGGGAAGTACCGCTTCGAGCGCTGGCTGATCACACGCGAGAAGGTCTACAAGGCGGTGAACTGGGTCAGGCACAAGGCGGGGCGGGAGCCGATTGTGCTTGAGACGTGAGGCGGGGTTAGAGCGGTTTGCCGTAGCACTTACCGCATCATTCTTAGTCACCCCCGCGCAGGCGGGGGTCCAGGTGAGGGCCAGACTGGATACCCGCCTGCGCGGGTATGACGGGGAGTCGTGCCGTGAGACACTCTAGAAAGACACTGATTCGCCGGCCGCAATTTCACTCGGCAGGCTGGCGGTTGCAAGATCGTCCGGCGCGATGGCGGTGAGGGGGGATATCTCGATGATCGCGTTGACGTTGCCCTCCGCGTCGCGGGGGATGGTGACGTTGTGTTGTTCGAGCCAGCGTACGGCGCGTTGGGTCTGGAGTTGTTTGCTGGACGCGGGTGAGTCCACGGCGACCGATTCACCTTCCGGGGTGTCGGCGTTCTTGATGGGGGCGAACTCCTCGACGCGGTCGGTTTCGTAAAGGATCGAGTTGTCGCACAGCGGCAGCGCGTCGAAGACGAAGGTTTCGAGCTTGACGGCGTTCGGTTCGGCGGGGCTGATCGGGTCGGCGGTGTTCAGGTCGATGCAGGGGACCTTCTTCTCGGCGCGGTGGAACGGCAGCGCAAAGCCTGTCGGGCTGGTGCTGAGTTGCTCCACAAACCCGACGTTGATGAGGTGAATGGCGATCGAGCCGGCGCGGAACTTCAGCTCGCCGTCGGGCGTGGTCTGGAAGGCGAGCTCGTCGGGGAGGTCGGAGTATTCGATGACGGTCATCTTGCCGTCGGCGAAGCAGAAGTTGCCGAGCTTCTCCTTGGGCCCGGTCTTGGGGAGCATCTTGGAAGACATCTGCGCGTTGTCGGTGACGTGCAGCCCGATGAAGAGCGGGTCGACGACGTGGACGGTGGGGTTGTCGACCTGGGTGTAGCTGATCTGGGAGATGCCGCGGGCTTTCATGTCGTCGATCGCGCCGGAGGCGTGCAGGGCCTTGAGCGATCCGCCGTGGCCGTTGGGCGAGAGCGCGAGCGAGTCTTTAGAAGCAAGCAGGACCTTGCCCCGTTGATCGCCGGCGAGCCCGATGGCGGGCATCATCGCCTGGGGGAAGAGGGTGACGTTTTTCGGGTCCAGCCCGAAGTAGTCGTTCTGCTTGAAGAAGTCGGCGGTGGGCTGATGATTCACCGGGCTGGTCATGACGTACCAGGGGATGGTGCAGCTGTATTTCTGCTGCGCCTTGTTGATGTAATCCGCGAAGACGCCGAACAAGGGTCGGCCGGTGACGGGCGTGGCGGGGAAGGTGCCTTTGGGCGCGTCCCATCCG
>CBDUNP010000325.1:0-3919 GCA_965368605.1 uncultured bacterium
TCGGGATCGACGACCTGAACACCGTGCTTGGCAACTGGAACGCCGGCACCCCGCCTGTCACGCGGGCTGGTGATGACGTGCCGGAGCCCGGGGTGGGGACACTGGTGGGTATCGGGGTGTTGTGGCTGGGCCGCCGACAGGTTGGCCGACGCGCCTGAATCCACACTCGAATCCCACAAAATCCGGTAAATCAATGGGTTTTTTGCTTGTCATCGCCGGTTCACGGCAGGATACTGGGGGGCGTATATTGGCGGTGAAGCCGTGCCGCGTACGTTGGCGGACGAGACAATGATTCATTTGCTTTTTTTAGGGCGGAACCATGCAAAAGATGGCGTTGGGTATCGGACTGGCAACGGTCGTTGCAGTGACAGGCACGATCCATGCGGAGACTTGGAGTGACCCCTCGGGCGGGACATTCCAGGACGGCTCGAACTGGGCCGGGCTGGCGGCACCCGGTGTCACGGGCAACGCGCTATTTGATCTCAACCCGGCGACGTATACCGTCGGCTTCACCGGCCATGTGACCAACAGCCACCTGATCGTCGGCCGAAGCAACGTGACCTTCGACCTCAACGGGTTTACCTATAACCTGACACGAGCCACGCCCGAATCGATCTTCATCGGCGAACTGGCGTTTGATAACGGATCGTTGACCGTGACCGACGGCAACCTCAACGGCGTCGACGCGACAATCGGGCAGCTGGTCGGCGCGTCGGGCACACTGAGTATCCCCACCGGCGGCAGCCTCAGCCTGACCGATGACCTGCTAGTCGGCGACGAGGGCGACGGGGCCATGAACCTGACCGGCGGCGACCTGAACACCGTCAACACACGCATCGCCAACGCCGATGGTAGCACCGGCGACGTCTTGCTCAGCGGCGCAAGCACGCTCTGGACCAACACCAACAGCCTCACGCTGAACCAGGGGGACGCGTCGCTGACCGTGCAGAGCGGCGCCGTCCTGAACACGAACTCCATGACCGTCGGCAGCACCTTCTCCAGCATTGCGGATGTCATCCTCGACGGCAGCGGTTCGCAGATCAACGTCACCGGGCAGTTGAACCTCAGCAACGTCGGCGGTGTCTCGACGATGCAGGTCCGCAACGGCGCGGACCTGACCTCAGGAGATTCCAACATCGGCAACATCGGCATCGGTGCCGACGCGCGCGTCACCGTCTCCGGCGCAGGGTCCACGTGGACCAGCACCGGCAAGATCGCTGCCTCCCTGCGCGGCGACGCGCCCGGCGGACTGCTGCGCATCGAGGACGGCGCGGTCGTCACCAGCGTGTCCGGCGCGATCGGTGAACTCAACGACAGCCAGGGGGCCGCCGAGATCGACGGCAGCGGATCGGCTTGGAACATGACCGGCGACCTGGACGTCGGCGAGGGCATGGCCAGCCTGAAAATCACCAACGGCGGCACGGTCAGCAACCTCAACGCCGACATCGGTGCCGTCTCCGGCGACGGGAGAACCATCGACATCGCCGTCGATGGCGCCGGCTCGCTGTGGGAGATCGGTGCAAGCATGAGCGG
Source organism: uncultured bacterium (assembly GCA_965368605.1). Classification (GTDB taxonomy): domain Bacteria; phylum Planctomycetota; class Phycisphaerae; order Phycisphaerales; family Phycisphaeraceae; genus JAJRRS01. The sequence continues at coordinate 1,534 of CBDUNP010000325.1, forward strand.
CGGCAGCGGCGGGACGATGGCGATTACCAACGGCGGGAAAGTCACCGCCGACTTTGCCGTGACCGGCATCGACTTCACGGTCGACGGCCCCGGATCACACTGGGACATCGACGACTTCGCCAGCCTCGGCAGCTCGACGCTCAACCCCGCCACCATCAGCAACGGCGGGCTGCTGACCAACAACGGCGCAAGCCTCAGCAACATCGACATGCACGTGACCGACGCGACCTGGAACAACAGCGCCGAGGTCACGCTCAATGGTTCGACCGCCTCGAACCTGACCATCAGCGATGGCGCCAGCGTGTTCAACGACGACGCCACCCTGGTCACGTCCAACGGGCGTTTCGCGCACGTCACGGTTGAAGGCCCCGGCTCAACGTGGATCAACAACGGCGTCGTGACCCTCGGCGCCGCCGCGGACAACGGCTCGGGCTCCGGCGGGGTCGCCAACCTCACAATCCGCAACGGTGCTTTCGTGTACAGCGAACAAGCCTACGCCGCCACCGTCGCCACCGGCAGCGCCAACATCCTCATAGAAGGCGCGGGCACCAACTGGGACATCGACGGCGACATGGTCCTCGGCGGTGCCAACCTGACCACCCCCGGCGGCAACGCCCACGCGACCGTCGCCTCCGACGCTTTCCTGGGCATGGCCGGCCGGCTCAAGGTCCACCCCGGCAGCAACCTCACCATCCTCGGCGGGCGCGTCAGGCTCGGGACCGAGGCCGACCTCATCGTCGACCAACCCGACGGCCTGGACTTTGTCTTCGGATCGCTCGAATTCGGCGGCGACGCCACCCTCGGGTTCTCACAGATCCAGACCATCCTCGGCAGCGTGCCCACACTCGGCACGGCCCAGCGGCTGCGCGTCGACGGGATCGCCACACTCAACAGCACGGTGATTATTGACGGCGGCACACTCAGCGTCGGCCAGCTGCAGGGGGCCAACACACCACAATTCCTTAACGGCCGACTCGAACTGATCAACGACAGCCTGACGATCGGCTTGGCCACGATGTTCGGCCCGACCCTCACGCTACAATCCAACCGCTCGCTGCTCGTCGGCAACACGCTGACGGTCAACGCCGGCAGCCTCCTGACCGTGGACCAGACGAAACTGTTCGCTGGCTCGCTATTCAACGAGGGCGAGATCGTAATCAACGGTGCGGCGGCGATGATCAACGGCGGGACACTCGACAATCTGGGCCTGCTGACCGGCAACGGGCGGATCGATATGAGTCTTTCCAACGCACCGGCCGGCGTCGTCCGCGTCAACGCGGGCAACCACCTGATCATCGATGGCGGGCAGCACTTCAACGACGGACGCATCGACCTTACCGGCGGGACCCTGGAGTTCAACGGCTTCACCTCGAACAACACGGCAGGCTTGATCGTCGGTCAAGGCACAATCATCTCTCGGTTGGCATTCACCAACTCCGGAGAGATGGCCTTCAGCGGGACCACCAACCTCGTCGGGGATATCACCAACGACGCCACCGGCCTGATCCTTGTCAGCGGCGGTGGGCCGACCACCTTCTTCGACGACCTGACGCACAACGGCGAGCTGCGCACCAGCGGCGGATCGACCAGCGTGTTTCTCGGCACGGTCAGCGGCACCGGCAGCTTCACCGGCACGGGCACGAACCGCTTCGAGGGCGACTTCACCCCCGGCGCGAGCCCGGCCGACATCGCGTTTGCCGGCGACGTCGAGCTGGCAGGGTCCGCCAATCTCGAAGTCGAACTGCTCGGCACAGGCGGTGTCCCGGGCGTGGACTTTGATCGGCTGGACATCGCAGGCTCGCTGGACATCGCGGGCACGCTCTCGATCGCGCTGCTTGGCGGGTACACCCCATCACTTGGCGACTCGTTCCAGGTACTCAACGCAGCAACGCGCAGCGGCACGTTCGACTCCATCCTCGGCGCGGACCTCGGCGGCGGGCTCATGTTCGACGTGATCTACGGCAGCAACGACGTCACACTCACCGTCATCGGCTCCGCGATCCCAGGCGACCTGGACGGCGACGGGTTCGTCGGCATCAACGACCTGAACATCGTCCTGGCCAACTGGAACCAGAACGTCCCCCCCGCCAACCCGTTGGCCGACCCCTCCGGCGACGGCTTCGTCGGCATCGACGACCTCAACGCGGTCCTGGGCAACTGGAACGCCGGCACCCCGCCGACGGCCCAAGCAAACATCCCCGAACCAACAACATGCATGCTTCTGTTCGCCGCAACCGTCATCGGTGGGTCAATAAGGCACCGATCGTGAAAAAACGATCCTAAGCCGCCTGCCCTGATGAACTGTGGTAGCCGAGGCCAAAGTAACACTACAAAAACCGGTTTTTGCTTGCTTTAACCTTATTCAATCAATACGCTGAACGCGTCT
>CBDUNP010000326.1:0-3895 GCA_965368605.1 uncultured bacterium
GCGGTGTGGCCCTCCTGCCAGAGGAACTCGGCGGTGCGCAGGAACAGGCGCGTGCGCAGCTCCCAGCGGACGACGTTGGCCCACTGGTTGATTAATAGGGGCAGGTCGCGGTAGGACTCGATCCACTTGGCGAAGCTGTGGCCGATGATGGTTTCGCTGGTGGGGCGGACGACCAGGGGTTCTTCGAGTTCGCCCGCGGGCTTGAGGCCGCCTTGGCCGTCGTCTTCCAAACGGTGGTGGGTGACGACGGCGCACTCTTTAGCGAAGCCTTCGACGTGCTCGGCTTCTTTTTCCAGAAAGCTCTTGGGGATAAACAGCGGGAAGTACGCGTTGCGGTGGCCGGTGTCCTTGAACATCTTGTCCAGGGATTTTTGAATGTTCTCCCAGATCGCGTAGCCCCAGGGCTTGATGACCATGCACCCGCGCACGGCCGAGGTCTCGGCCAGATCGGCGGCGCGGACGACCTGCTGGTACCACTGGGGGTAGTCTTCGTCACGGGTGGGGGAGATCGCGTTTTTCGCTTGCTTGGCCATGCGTTGCTTTCGGGGGATGAACCGCCAAGACGCGGAGGACGCCAAGGCGGAGAAGAGTTGTCCACAGATTACGCAGATTGCGCAGATGAGGAAACGCTTTGAATGCTCGTTTTCTTAATCTGTGTCATCTGCGACATCTGCGGATACTTCTTGTTTGTTTTTACTTCGCGCTCGTTGCGCCTTCGCGGTTGGTTTCGTTTTAGTATTCCGACACCGGCAGGTGGCTTAGGGGGTCGTTGTCTGGGGCTTTACCGAGGTCGGCGACGCCTTGCGCGGGTGCGCCGATGGCCTGGATGATGGCTTCCAGGTCGTCGGGGACCGGGATCGGGCGGTTGGCGATCTCGCCGTGCGGCTCGCTGCGTGGGGCGGTGTCCTGGACGGCTTTCATGTCGATGCCGGTGTGGTATTTCACGGTGGCGTCGGGGTCTTTCAGGACGTGGCCGGTGAGGATGCAGACGACGCGCTGGTCGGGGGTGATGAGCCCTTCGCGGATCAGTTGGTGGGCGCCCGCGACGCTGGCGGCGCTGGCGGGTTCGCAGCCGAAGCCGTATCGGCCGACCATCGCCTTGTATTCGAGGATGGTCTCGTCGTCGGCCTCGCGGACCACGCCGTCCATGATGCTCAGTGCCCGTAGCGCCTTGGCGAAGTTGACCGGGCGACCGATCTCGATGGCGCTGGCGATGGTGTGGGCGTCGCCTTTTTCTTCGTAGTAGTTCTGCACGGCGTCGGTGTCCCAGCGTCCGCCGTTCCAGTGGATGCCGTGCTTGTTGACCAGCTCGAAGAGGGGGTTGGCCCCCTGCGCCTGGATGATGGCCAGGCGTGGGATCTTGTTGATCAGGCCGAGCTCTTTGAGTTCCGCGAAGGCTTTGCCGAACGCCGAGCAGTTGCCCAGGTTCCCGCCGGGGACGACGATCCAGTCGGGGACTTCCCATTCCAGCGCTTCGAGGACGCGATACATGATCGCCTTTTGGCCCTCCAGGCGGAAGGGGTTGACGCTGTTCATCAGGTAGATGCCAAGCTCGCGTCGGTCGCGTGCGATCTCGCGGACCCGGCGGAGGCAGGCGTCGAAGTCGCCGGTGATCTGTAAAGTTTTTGCGCCGTAGTCCAGGGCCTGGGACAGCTTGCCGTAGGCGATCTTGCCGGTGCCGATGAAGACGATGCCGGTCATCTGGGACAGGGAGGCGAACATGGCGAGGCTGGCGGAGGTGTTGCCGGTTGAGGCGCAGGCGACGCGGTTCGCGCCGATCATGTTGGCGTGGGTGAAGGCGGCGGTCATGCCGTTGTCTTTGAAGCTGCCGGAGGGGTTGAGCCCCTCGTATTGCAGGAACAGGTTGCCGGGCTTCATGCCGAGCCGACCGGCGAGCAGGCGTGCGTCCTGCAGGTTGGTCCGGCCCTCGCCGATGGTGACGATGTCGCTCTCGTCTTTGTAGAACTTCATCATCTCGCGGAAGCGCCAGACGCCGGAGAAGTCCAGCTTGCCCTGGCCCTGCTCGCCCTTGGTCATCCAGCGGTGCTCGAAGGCCTTGAGGGATTGGGGGACGTCCGGGCGGTCCCAGTTGTATTTGATATCCAGCAGCGACTGCCGGCCCTGGTCCACGCAGGCCGAGCAGGCCAGGTGGACCTCATCGACGCCGTAGGTCGCGCCGCAGTCGGGGTGGATGCATTGTTGATAAGCCTGGTCCATGATATCTCGCCTGTTTTAGAGCGACCCATTGTAGCAGCGGGCCGGGGTTTGCGCAGTCTGTACAATCGGGCCTATGAAACCCCTGATCGGCATCACGGTAGACCGCGTATCGACCCCGGAGGACAGCCGGAAGCAGTACCAGCTCGGCCCGTCGATGGGCCAGGCGGTGGCTAAGGCCGGGGGGGTGCCGGTGTTGCTGACCCCGGACCCGGCGCTGGCGGCGGATTACGCCCGGTCACTCGACGGCTTCGCCCTGTCCGGCGGGCTGGACCCGGACACCACCCACTTCGGCGAACCGATGCACCCAAGCGCCCGCAAGATGGACCCGCAACGGCAGGCGTTCGAGACGGCGCTGCTGGATGCGTTGGCCGAGAAGGACGGTGTCCCGGTGTTGGGGGTGTGCCTTGGGATGCAGATGATGGCCCTGCACGCCGGGGGCCGGCTGAATCAGTACATGCCCGAAACCCACGACGATCCCGAAGCCCACCAGAAAGGCGCAAGCCATCCGCTGAAGGTCACGGTCGATGACAGCGTGCTGACGCAGAGCGATGTCCAGCCCGGCGAGGCGATCTACTCATCGCATCAACAAGCCGTCAGCGATCCCGGGAAAATGCGCATCGTCGCGGTCGCGCACGACGGGACGGTCGAGGCGATCGACGGCCAACCCATCTTCGGCGACCGGTTCTACGTCGGCGTGCAGTGGCACCCGGAACGCGGCGGCGACGGGCCGACTAATCTGGGTCTTTTCCAGAAGCTGGTGGCGGCGGCGCGTGTTTCCAGGTGATGTAGACGACGGTCAGGACGCCGAATAAGAGCGCGACGTCGGCGAGGTTGAAGATCCAGGGGTAGAGCCCGCGTCCCCCGCCCGGCCAGGACAGGCCAAACGGCAGGTTGGTTTCGGGAAACAGATGCAGCATGTCACGCACGGCGGCGAACTGGATGCGGTCGTAGAGATTGCCCAACGCGCCTGCGAGGATCAGAGCCAGCGCGATCTGAAGGAGGACGGCCCGAGCGGGGCTGCGCCAGAAGAGTCGGCCGATGAACCCGATGGCGATCACACTCACCGCGACAAAAATCCATCGGCTGCCCTTACCCATCCCGAAGATCGCGCCGGTGTTGGCGGTCAGCCGAAGGTGAAGCACCTTCGGGATCAGCACGGTCGGGCTGTGGAAGGGGACTTCCATCGAGGCGGGGACGTCGGGGTCCAGCACGATCGGGTGGTCGGCGACGTGGTTAAACGCGTACGTCTTAAGCCCGAGGTCCGCGGCCAACACCACGACTACAACAAACAGGAACTGCACGATGCACTTGGCATGTCGGCCCGCGATCAGCATGGGGGCTGACTGCTCGGCACCGGGTTTCGGTGCGTCAATATGTGTGGCCTTGGCGGGTGAGTCCATGTCAGGATGTTGTCGAGCGATTGGCGGTTACGGCTTATTTAAAAGCTGTGCAGCCCGAGTTTTTCGCGTTCGCGGACGACTTCGATGCTGTACTTGGCCCAGGGCTTGATCTCCAGGCGTGCCGGCGGGATGGGGGTGCCGGTGACGAGGCAGACGCCGTAGGTCTTGTTCTGGATGCGCAGCAATGCGGCGTCGATCTCGATGAGTAGTTTGCGTTCGGATTCGACCAGGCCGAGGGTGAACTCCTGCTCGTAGTTGTCGGAGCCGACGTCGGCCAT
>CBDUNP010000327.1:0-3889 GCA_965368605.1 uncultured bacterium
CGGTCAGCCCGGCTCACGTAGAAAACGTTGAACCGGGGCGTTCGCATCGACTTCAAGCGCCTTGCGTGCGGCGGCGTCGGCTTCGTCCGGGCGGTCGAGTTTCTGATACATCGCGGCCAAACGGACCTGATGCACCACACGCTCCGGCTCGATCAAAGCGGTCGCGATCAGGTGGTGCAATGCGCGGTCGGTGTCTTGGGTTTGTAACGCCAGTGTGGCGGCCAGCTCGCGGTAGGTCGCGTTGTACGGCTCACGGTCCAGGGCACGCTCGGCGGCGCTGAGCGCCTGGGTGTATTGTTCCGACTGGCGGTAAGCCTTGGCGAGCTGTATCGCCCACTTACCCGAAGACGGCTCGGTCTGGTCGAGGTATTCAAGCGAACCGATCGCGTCGTCCAGCCGGTCCTGCCCAACCGCCAGCTCGACCAGCGCCCGGTGCGGCCAGGGATCGACCGGCCGGCTGTCCGCGTATCGCAGCACCGCCTGCTTTGCGGCCCGCTTGTCCTCGCCCTGCATCGCACGCATCGCGATCAGCTTCAGCAGGCCCGGATCGCGCGGGTGTTCGTCACGCAGCGTTTCTAACTCGCCCTCGGCTGGGAGTTCGCCCTTGCCCGAGAGAACTTCGATCAATCGTTCAGAGCGGTTCTGTTCGTTCAGGCCCCACTGCTCGACCTGATCGCCGGCCCAGGCCTTGAACCCCGACATGAACGCTTCGGGGGTGACGCCTGTGACCTGCACGAGCGCTTCGGTGTCGGGCGTGCCTTCGTGATACAGGCTCAGCATGTCGACGATCGCCTGATGCCCGAAACGCACCGCGATGTATTCGAGCATCCAGTCGGATTGGGCGTACGCCAACGGCCGATCGGTCGGGGTCTTCGGGCGGATGAACCCCCAGTTGATCTGGTCCAGGGCAAACAGCTTGTCTTTCTGCAACGCTTCAGCCAGCAGGCGATACGTGTCATACGAACGCCCGGCGGTCTCTTGGGACACGGCGCAGGCCTCGGTGAACCAGTGGGGGATGCGGTTGCGTGTCTGGTCGAGTGTGACGGTGTGGACGAACTCGTGCCGGATGACGTTGGGCCAGTCGAACCCGCCGTGCTGCCCGGGGCCTTCGCGGGGCGGGGTCATGGCGATCGCGTCGCCGGTCGCCGCGGCGATGGTCCAGATGTCCGGCATCCCGGTGATGCGTACCGCAAAGTGTTTCTCATCGGGCATCAGGTCGATGCGCGTGATCCGTTCGGGCTGATGCGTAAAAGCCGAGGTGATGTCGCGGTAGATCGCTTCGAGCTTCTCGGGCATGTCCCGCGCCAGGGCCTCGTCGATGCCGGGCTTGTAGCGGATCAGGAAGTGGTCGGTCTCGATCCGGTCATACGCCAGCAGGTCGTTGAGCATGGCGAGCTGGTTGGCGGCGCGCTTGTTGAAGGGGTCCAGCCGGGTCGCGGCGGTGAGTTCGGTCTGCGCCGCCTCGTCGTGCGCCGCCTGCATCAGCAGCAGTCCCAGCTCGATCCTCGGTGTCGGCCAGTTGGGCGCAAGCTCCACCGCCTGCCGCAGCATTGCCTCGGCCTCGTCGTACTGCCGGGCGGTCGAAAGATACGAGCCGACGGTGTACGCCGCCAACGGATTGCCCGGCGAAACCGCCTCGAAACGGAGCATCGCTTCGCGCGTCGCCTGTGAGTCGTAGGTCAGGGAGATCGCGGCGGCGTTGAGCGCCAACAGTTCGCGGTGCTCCGGGTAGCGTGACAGGCCGGCCTCGATCAGGGCGCGTGCCCCGGCGACGTCGCGTTGCTGAAGCAGGCTGCGAGCCTCGATAAGGTCTGCCAGCGGGTTGGTCGGGTTGATCTCGCGCAGCCTCTCAACGACTGCCCCGGCCCGGTCGAAGGCGTAGCCCCGGATCGACAGCCGACCCAGCCGGGCCCAGGCCTCGACGCATTGCGCGTTGAGCGCCAGCGCCGCCATCAGCGCCTCGACGCCTTCCTTGGTGTTGTCTTTCTCGATCAGCAGGTCGGCCTCGGCGATCAGCGCCGGCCAATACCCCGGGTCCAGCTCCTGACGCACCCGGCCAAGCAGATTCAACACAAGCTGGTAATCCTGCGCCGGCCTGCCCTGCAACCGGGCCAACGCCGCCAGCCCCTGCGCTGCGGCGGTCAGTTCAACCGGATCGTTAATCTCATCACGCCGAAGCCGGTCACGCCAGGGCGACAACACCGCCACCGCCTGCGCTGTCTGGCCGAGTTGTTCGTATGCTTGGGACAGCAGCAGCGCCGACTGGGCGCTTGACTGATCGGACAGCAAAGTCACTACATCTTCCGGCTCGCCACGCTCCAGCGCCGCACGCGCTCGCAGCAGCACGTCCACAGCCTCGTCCTGGAAGATCGGCGAATCGATTTCGTATCGAAGCAGTGCCCGCGTCGCCAGCTGATCGGCAGAGAGTTCGGCCTCATCGGGGAGCCCGTCTTCTCGGCCGTGGAAGATCATCAGATCGATGCGCGACGTGTCATCGTTCAGCGGGTCGTCGATCAACGACTGCACCATCGGCGAGGGCTCGATCGGCGGGAGCAGATCGGTTGCGGGGGCATGGTTCTGCGCGGCACGCACGACCGGGACACTCACGCCGACCAGCAATATCAGGATCAGGCAGGTCTTGGGATTCCGATTTATCATGGAGTATCCGGGTGGAGTGTTCGGGGATGTATCCGGGGGCTTAGGGGATATACGTTTGTCAGGTAGCTTTAAGATCGGCTTTTCACATGAATGATATGCACAAGGATGTCTCCGAGCTGTTCCCGATCCTCCGGGAGATGGTTTTTCTGAATCACGCGGCGGTCGCCCCGATCAGCGGGCCCTCCGCCGAGGCTTTTCGGACGTATGCCGCCCAGGCCGAGTCGATCGCGTATGTCGATGCCGGCTGGTACAAGCGGGCCATCGAGGTCAAGAAGGCCGCCGCCCGGCTGATCAACGCCGAGAGCCACAACGAGATCGCCTTCACCCCCAACACGTCGTCCGGCCTGTCCCTGGTCGCCAACGGCCTGGACTTCGAGCCCGGCGACAACGTCGTCATCACCGATGTCGAGTACCCGGCCAACCGCTACCCCTGGGAGAACCTCAAACGCCTGGGCGTCGAATTGATCGAGGTCAAGCAGCGCAGCGACGGACGGATCGAGGTCGGCGATGTCTGCGATGCGATCACCAACCGCACGCGCGTCGTCTCGATCTCCCACGTGCAGTACGCGTCCGGCCATCGGATCGACCTCAAGCCGATCAGCGAGATGGTCCACATGGCGGGGGGGTATCTCTGTGCCGACGCGATCCAGAGCGTCGGCGTGCTGCCGGTGGACGTGCAGGACATGGGGATCGATTTCCTTTCGGCCGACGGTCATAAGTGGATGCTCGGGCCGGAGGGTTGCGGGATATTTTATTGTCGTGAGGAGTTGTGCAGGCTGGTTCGGCCGTCTGTGGTCGGCTGGATGAACATGGTCGATGCGGGGAACTATGGCGACTACAATTTCGAGTTCCAGCCCGACGCACGCCGCTTCGAGCCGGGCAGTTGGAATATCCCCGGCATCCACGGCCTGGGCGCGAGCATCGACCTGCTGCTTGACGTCGGCATCGACAACGTCTGGCAAAAAGTCGATGCGCTGACTAGCCGATTCTGCGAAGGTGCTGCCGAGAAGGGTTACAACATCTTCACCCCACGCTCCGATCCCGACGAACGCAGCGGGATCGTGATCTTCAGCGCCCCCGAGCGCCTGGGCGGGTCAGAGAAACACCGTGAGATCGTGCACGAGCTGGAGAAGCAGAAGATCGTCATCGCCTTGCGCGAGGGGCGACTGCGGGTGAGCCCACACTTCTACAACACCGCCGAGCAGATCGACCAGCTGATCGACGCGCTGCC
>CBDUNP010000328.1:0-3868 GCA_965368605.1 uncultured bacterium
GATGCCGGTGCATTTGTACCTGGACACGGGGATGAGCCGGTCGGGCCTGAACGCCGAGCAGTTCACCGACGTGATGCAGAACCTGAAGAAGACCCCGCACGTCCGCATCGCCGGGATCTACACCCACCTGGCGACCGCGGACAACAAGCCGGACTTTGCTTACGAGCAGCTCAAGCAGTTGCAAGACACCATCGAGCCGCAGAAAGACAACCTCCCCGACGGCTGCATGATCCACGCCGCCAACAGCTTCGCGACCCTGCGCGACCAGAGTTTTCATCTGGATATGGTCCGCCCGGGTCTTGCGCTCTACGGCTACGGCACGGAACTACTCGCACCCGGCCCGATCCTTGAAGACGCGCCCGTCCTTGAACACACCACCCGATGGGTCACTCGCATCAACCACGTCCAACGCTACGCACGCTGGACCCCCGTTGGCTACGGCTCGACCCACACGCTCAAACGCAACAGCGTCGTCGGCGTCATCCCCGTGGGGTATGGCGATGGCTACCCGCTTGCGCTGGGCGGCAACGCAAGCGTCCGCGTCTTCACCGACGATCAGGGCACGTGCTTCGACGCACCGGTCCTCGGCCGAGTCAACATGGACCAGCTCTCGATCGACCTGACCGACGCCCCGGGCTTAGGCGACGACGGCGACATCCGCTCGCTAATCAACGCGCCGGTTCACATCTACAGCGACGACCCCAACGCACCCAACAGCGTCCCGAACATCGCCAGGCTCGCGCACTCTCACCCCTACGAGATCCTTTGCCGACTCTCAGCGAACCTGCCACGCAAGTACACGCACTGACCGGCATGTTCGATCCTCGATGTTCGATCTGCAATCGCGGATACCGATCGACGATTGAAGATCGCAGATCAAAGATTCGCGTCCTACTCCACCGCGCGTTCTAAGACTTGCAGCGCCCCGAGGACGTAGTGCGGGTTGCCATCGACCTCCAGCCTGGCCGGCACGCTCATCGCGAGCAGCGCGCGTTTGGCCTGTGCCAGTTGCGACCAACCCTTGTCCACCGGCAGCCCGATCTTCTTGCGGTGGTGCGCCAGTTCTTTGCAGAGCTTGTGGCCGTCCAGGTCGTCGGGGCGCCCCCAGTAAAGATGTTCCAAATAGACGCCGTCCTGGACCCAGTGGCTGACGCAGACTTTCGCCAGGTCGAACAGCACGGCGGGGCCGCCGGGCGGCTCGGCGCGGGTCATCGCGTTGCCCAGGTGCAGGTCGCCGTGGCACCAGTACTCCATCGGCCGGGCGTCCCAGATGTTGACCCAGTCTTTGTACTTGCGGTGCGCCTTCTTCATCGCCTTGCTCCAGCGTTGGCTCTCGGGCAGGGCGTTGGTGCGTACCGACTTACGGGCGTGATCGAAGATCGCGTTCCAGTCGCGGTGGTCGTATTGCGTGTTGGCGGGGATGTCGGCCGATGCCTGGTAGAACCGCCCGGCCGCCTCGATCAACAGTTCGAACTCCTTGCCTTCCCATTGCGTGCCCAGAGGCCCGTGCGGCAGCCGTTCCATGACCAGCCAGGCCATGTCGTACCCGCCGAGCACGTCGCCGCTGGCGTACAGCTTCGGCACGATGTTCTGCGCGCCCTGCAGCACCTTCATCCACTGCAACTCGCAAGGCGGCACCGGCATCTTCACCACAGCCGGGCGATCCTCGCCGTCGTCATCCCGGTAGGTCGCGTACCCCGTCACCGCCCCGCCGCGCTGCCAGTCCGTGCGGAACCAGCTCACGTCCGACAACCGATCGCCACAGACCGACCGCAGCACCGGCTCGAGCATCGTCCCGAACGAGCCCCCGCCGATGTTATCCTCGCCGATCGAGTTCGACAGGTCCGCCGCCTGATGCGCCTCGGGGCTGTCCTTCGGCAACGCCCCGGCGTCCAGGCCCACGTCTTTCAACGCGTCCTCCTCCAACCGGTCGGCGGTGTGCTGCTCGTCTGTCATATGACCCCTACAACCTAAACCCTCACGCTTAACGGGGCAAGGGACGCCGGGGAAAGAAGCGTTGACACGGCCGCAGACTTGTCAGCGCCGTCGGCACGCCTACGATGGTGAGGCCCGCACGCATCCACTGGCGGGCAGAACACCAATCGTCCCCTCAAGGGACCCCGGAGAACACACCTTGCGTGACCCACGACTCGACAAACTGGCCCGCGTTCTTGTGGAATACTCGACCCAGGTCAAGCCCGGGCAATTGGTTCGGCTGACCGGGGCGCCGGTGTCGATCCCGATGCTGGAGGCGCTGTACGAGGCGGTTATCAAGGCTGGGGCGCACCCGTTTATCAAATGCGCCCCCGATTCTTGCAGCAACATTTTCTACACCCACGCCAACGACGAGCAGCTCAAGTACGTCAGCCCGCTGGCGATTGAAGAGATCAAGACGATCGACGTGTCGATCGGGCTGTGGGCGGATACGAATACCAAAAGCCTGTCGCGCGTCGATCCGAAGCGTCAGGGGATCGCTTCCTCGGCACGCAAGCCGGTGATGAAGATCTTTATGGACCGGGCCTCGGCGGCGAGTGACCCCAAGGCCAACCCGGACGTGAAACCTTTGAAGTGGTCGGGCACGCAGTACCCCACGGCCGCCAGCGCGCAGGACGCGGAGATGAGCCTGACCGAGTATGAGGACTTCGTCTTCAACGCGGGGCATCTGGATAAGGACGACCCGGTGGCTGAGTGGGTGAAGATCCAGAAGAAGCAGCAGCTTGTGGTGGACTACCTGACCGGTAAGAAGGTCATCCATTTCAGCACGCCGCGTGGGACGGACCTGACGGTGAACGTCGAGGGGATGACCTGGATCAACTGCTGCGGCCACGAGAACTTCCCGGACGGCGAGGTGTTCACCGGGCCGAACCTTAACGCGGCGTGCGGCGGGGTGAACGGGGTTGTGAAGTATTCCTTCCCCGCGGTGCATCACGGGCGAGAGGTCCACGACATCGAGCTGACCTTCGAGAAGGGGCGGGTCGTGGACGCCAAGGCCAGCAAGAATCAGGCCTTCCTGATCGACATGCTCGACCAGGACGAGGGCGCACGCAGCCTCGGGGAGATCGCGGTCGGGACCAACTACCAGATCACCGAGTACACCAAGAACACACTGTTCGATGAGAAGATCGGTGGGACGTTCCATGCTGCGGTGGGCGCGGGCTACCCGGAGACGGGCAACAACAACGAGTCTGGCCTGCACTGGGACATGGTCTGCGACCTGCGCGACGACGGCACCCCGGGTTGTGGCGGCACGATCACGGTGGACGGCGAAGTCATGTCCAAGGACGGGAAGTTTGTCTTCGATGGCTGGCCGGGGAACGAGTGAACCGACTAGAAGGGGGAAGAGTGTGGACAGGATGACAGGATAGACGGGATCAGCCGGGATTGGCTTGGCACGATCGTATCCCGTTAATCCTGTCATCCTGCCTACCTCTTTTCTTCCTCGAAAATCCCCATCCCCGGGAACCCGCTCGGGCACTTGCCCAGCCCTGCGACAGCCAATCCTGTAAAATTGCGGTAACACCTGACCCACGCATCAGGACGAACAGGAGTACCGCATGCTGACCAAGACGCTGAACCGGATGATCCGTAAGAAACAGACGACCGCCCGTGAGATCGCCGAGATGGCGGGGGTGTCGACGTCGACGGTGTACCGCTGGATCGCGGGGCAGAGTCAGCCGGACTTTGATTCGATCCGCCTGCTGATCCGCCACCTGCCGAACAAGAAGGCGCAGGAGTCGCTGTTGAGTGTGTTTACCATGGGGACGACCTGGCAGTTCGCCAGCCCGGACCTTGAGTTGGACGTGAACGCCGACGGGAAGGTGGACGCCGCGGATGCGCTGGACGCCTCGATCCTGGCGGTGCACAGCGC
>CBDUNP010000329.1:0-3868 GCA_965368605.1 uncultured bacterium
CTGACGGCTTCGTCGGCATCGACGATCTGAATCTCATACTCGCCAACTGGAACCAAGACGTTTCTATCACCGCCCCCAGCGCCGACCCCTCCGGCGACGGCTACGTCGGCATCGACGACCTGAACACCGTCCTGGGCAACTGGAACGCCGGCACCCCGCCGTCTGCCACCCCGCAAAACCTCGCCCCGAACGCCCCTGAGCCCGCCTCGCTGCTGATTCTCACAAGCCTCTTGGGTTTGCAATTCCGCCGGGTATAATGTGCACGTCCGATCTCGTTTCGGTGGCGAGGTGGATACGCGCCACGCATATTAACACCCCAAGCCTCACGGGCCCGTATGCGGCAGTACAACCAAGGCACTTAGACATGACCTCCGGGAAACTTCTTAAAACCTACGCCGCCGCAACACTTGCCTCGCTCTCCGTGTCGCTCCCGCTGAACTCACAAGCGGCCGTCACCTACAACACCCGCGCCCTCACCGGGCAAGACGCACCGGGCGCAGCCCCCGGCGTTATGTTCTCAAGCTTTGGTCGACCCAGTATCAATAGCGCGGGGCAGATTGCGTTTAAGGCGGAGCTGTCTGGTACGGGTGTTGATTCCTCAAACGATGCCGGCATCTGGTCGGAAGGCTCGGGCTCACTTCAGCTGGTGGTACGCGAAGGCAACGCCGCACCGGGCACCGAAGCCGGTGTGGTATTCCAAGATTACAGCAGTACTGGACACTTTACTATCACTGACCCCGCAATAAACGACGCAGGCCGAACAGCTTTTCGGGCTTCGCTCAGTGGGCCGGACATTTATCTCCTCAATCTGGCGGGCATATGGTCAGACGTATCCGGCCCCCTGAGTCTGATTGCCCGCCTAAACGACCCCGCCCCGGATACGAGCCCCGACGCCGTGTTTGCTTTTTTCTCTGGCCCTACCGGTAGTCACCTGAGCTTACCCCACATCAATGCCATCGGGCAGATTGCATTCGACGGGTATCTCGTCAACAAAAATACACTCAAACCGGAAGGCTTTGGCATCTGGTCCGTGGGCCCCGATTCGTCGCGCGTGATCGTCCGCACCGGTGACGCCGCACCGGGCACCGCACCCGGGACCGTGTTTGGCGGATTCGATATCGCCCCCCCCTACCCCTCAATCACCCCCAAAGATTCGTTGAACGATGCGGGGCACATTGCATTCTTCGCCTACGTCACCGGGCCGGGAATTCATAGCAACCATAAGGGCCTCTGGTCTGAAGGCGGTGGCTCATTGCACCTTGTCGCGCGCGAAGACGACCCCGCACCGGGCACGGGCCCCGACGTGGCATTCGATGAATTCCACACAGATAACTGGCACTTCAACAACGCTGGGCAGATGTCTTTCACCGCCACCATTGATGGCGAGGGGGTTGACGCCACCAACAATCAAGGCTTTTGGCTCGATGACACGGGCTCGGTAAGACTCGTTGCAAGAACAGGCGATCAAGCGCCCGGCATGGACCCGGGTGTGGTGTTCAGCAATCTGGGCGGGAACAGTCGGATCAACAATGAACATGTTTTTCTATTTAGCGAAGTATCAGGGCCAGGCATCGACAGTACTAACAACAGCGGTATCTGGACCAGAACACTCAACTCGCTACAACTGACAGCAAGAACAGGGACGCACGCGCCGGGCACCGAGCCTGATACGAACTTCAGCAGCTTCTACACCTCCGATCCTAATAACAACGGCCAGCTTGTAATCCGGGGCACCCTCGCCGGCCCGAGCATTGATAACACGAACGATACCGGCATATGGGTCACCAACCACAGTGGGGAACTCGACCTGATCATCCGAGAAGGCGATCCATTCGATGTCGATGATGACCCATTGATTGATGACTTCCGCACTATCACCTCTCTCTTTTTTTTCAACGACTACAACGACCTTAACAACGCCGGCCAACTTGCTTTCAATCTCCATTTCACCGACGGCACCTCCGGCATCTTCGTCGCCACCATCGGCCTCCCCGGCGACCTCAACGGCGACGGGTTCGTCGGCATTAACGACCTGAACCTCGTCCTTTCAAACTGGAACCAAACCGTCACCCCCGGCGACACCCTCGCAGGCGACGCAACCGGCGACGGCAACGTCGGCATCGACGACCTGAATACCGTCCTCCCAAACTGGAACGCCGGCACCCCGCCGTCTGCCACCCCGCAAAACCTCGCCCCGAATGCCCCTGAGCCCGCCTCGCTGCTGATTCTCACAAGCCTCTTGGGTTTGCAATTCCGCCGGGTATAATGGCGGAGCCTTCGGCGGCCGGAGGTTTGGCCACGAAGATGCACAGAATCACACATGACAGATGTGCGGCGGCCTTTCGACCCGCGTGGTTGATTTTGTGTGGCTTGTGACTTTTTGGGGCCAATCGTCATTCCCCGGCTGACGCATCCTGACCAAGAGGCGGAGACTCACCATGCTTACCCCCTACACTCATGCGCCACGCGCCCTGGGGCTTGGCCTCGCCCTCGCCTTGATTAGTCTAGCTACGCCACAAGCCCACGCCGACTTCGTCACCACGCGCGTCGCCAGCGGGCTGAGTAACCCCATGTACGCCACCCACGCCCCCGGTCGACCCAATGAAATGTTCATCATCGAACGTGCCGGCGCGATCAAGCTGCTCGACAAGACCACCGGCCAGATCAGCCCCACCCACTTCCTGAATATCACCGACACCGATGTCTTCTTCGAAGGCGGGCTGCTGGGGCTCGCGTTTCACCCGGACTTTGCCAGCAACGGCAAGTTCTACGTCAACGTCACCACCGATGAAAACGACAACAACAACCTGACCACGCGCATCCGCGAATACACCGTCACCAACCCGCTCACCGACACCACCGCCAACCCCACCCCCAACGAGGTGCTCAGCTTCGCCCAGCCCGGCGGCAACCACAACGGCGGGTGGATCGGCTTCAGCCCCACCGACAACGGCAGCTACCTCTATATCATGTCCGGCGACGGCGGCGGCTCCAACGACAACGGCGCCGGACACACCGCCGGCATCGGCAACGCGCAGGACATCACCGACAACCTCCTGGGCAAGGTCCTGCGCATCGACGTGGACGGCGACGACTTCGCAGGCGATACCACTCGCGACTACGCCATTCCGGCAAGCAACCCCTTCGTCGGCGTCACCGGCGACGACGAGATCTGGGCCTACGGCCTGCGCAACCCCTTCCGCGCCAGCTTCGACCGGCAAACCGGCGACCTCTACATCGGCGACGTCGGCCAGGGCGCTCGCGAAGAGATCGATTTCCAACCCGGCACCAGCGCGGGCGGCGAGAACTACGGCTGGCGCCTGCGCGAAGGCGATATCGCCACACCCTCCGGCGGCGTCGGCGGGCCCGAGCCCGTGGACCACGTCGGCCCGATCTATGACTACATCTCCGAAAGCTCCGGCCCCTTCACCGGCAACTCCGTCACCGGCGGCCAGCTCTACCGCGGACCTGTCGCCGAGCTCCAGGGCCAATACATCTTCGCCGACTTCATCGATCAACACATCTGGTCTTTCGACCCGGCCAACCCCGACGCCACCGTCGCCCGCGTCAACGACGACTTCGACCCCACGCGGGGCAACATCAACAGCATCGCCGCCATCACCGAAGACGCCGCCGGCAACCTCTACTTCATCGACTTCGGCGGAGAAATCTTCCGCGTCAACCTCCCCGGCGATATCAACGGCGACGGGTTCGTCGGCATCGATGACCTCAGCGTCATCCTCGCCAACTGGAACCAGAACGTCACACTAGGCAATTACGCCCGGGGCGACATCGCGGGCAACGGCGACGCCTTCGTCGGCATCGACGACCTGAACGTCATCCTCGCCAACTGGAACACCGGGACACC
>CBDUNP010000330.1:0-3861 GCA_965368605.1 uncultured bacterium
GACATCCAATCCGCCGCCCAACGCATCCACGGCGGGGTTTACCTCTCGCCCTGCCCCGAGTCGCAGCCGTTGTCTGCGGTGGCGGGTTGTCAGGTTTACTGCAAATTAGAGAACCTCCAGCGCACCGGGAGCTTCAAGGAGCGTGGGGCGCGCAACGCGCTGATGCTGCTGGATGATGAAACAAAGGGGCGGGGCGTGATCGCGGCGTCGGCGGGGAACCACGCGCTGGGGCTTTCGTATCACGGGAAGCTGTTAGATGTTCCGGTCACGGTGGTGATGCCCAGGCACGCGCCGATTAATAAGGTCGCGACGTGTCGTGAGCTGGGGGCGAACATCGTGCAGTTCGGCGAAGACTTCGCCGAGGCGCGTGCGCATGCCGGGGAAATCGCAGAGCAACGCAAGCTGACTTACGTCCACGGCTTCGACGATCCTGCGGTGATCGCCGGCCAGGGCACCATCGGGCTTGAACTTCTCGAACAGGTCCCCGACATGGAGGCCATCGTCGTCCCGATCGGCGGCGGCGGGTTGATCGCGGGGATCGCGCTGGCGATCAAGTCAATCAAGCCCGAGGTCAAGGTCTACGGCGTCGAGCCGAGCAACGCCGCGTGTTATCTCAGCGCGCTGGAGGTCGGCAAACCCGTGACGGTGAAGACACAACCGACGCTCGCGGACGGCCTGGCGGTCTCGACGATCGGCAGCAACGCCTTCGAGGTCGCGCGCCCGCACGTCGACAAGGTCGTCGCGGTGGATGAACACTTCATCGCGTTGGCGGTGCTTCGGTTTATCGAGTTGGAGAAGACGGTGGTCGAGGGCGGGGGGGCCGCGGCGCTGGGCGCGTTGCTGGCGGGGCTGCTGCCGGAGCTTGCGGGCAAGCGTGTGGTGCTGCCGTTGTCCGGCGGCAACATCGACTCGACAGTATTGGGCCGGGTCATCGAGCACGGGCTGGCGGCGGACTATCGGCTGTGCCGGTTCGTCGCGCGGATCACCGACCGGCCCGGCGGGCTGTCACGGTTCTCGGCCACGCTCGCCGAGGCCGGTGTCTCGATCAAGGACATCTCACACGACCGGATTTTTGCTGGGGGTGATATGTCTTCGGTGAATGTCCATTGCGTGGTCGAGACCCGCGACCGTGAGCACATTTGTTCGCTGAAGAAGGCCCTGACCGCCGCCGGTTTCGCCAGCACCTTCGACCCGATCCACGAGTAGGGCCGGGATATCCGGGGGGAGAGGTGGTTTGATGGGTATCTGGGTGGTTTTCGGCGGGCGTTTGGCCTGGTTCTGACTGATGTCCGGGGGCTATTCCCTTGGGCCGCTTCCCCTTATAATCGTGGGTTCAAAATGAAAGCCGGATCCTCCAACAGCATGAAGATCGCGACGGTCCTGCTCTCGGCGATGGCCGCCGGGCTGGCTGGGTTGTTGCTCTACCAATCGCAGACACACGACGCCCTGCCCGGGTGCGACGGCGGCTCGGGCTGCGCCAGTGTGCTTTCGAGCAAGTGGTCGCTGTGGTTCGGCATCCCCGTGAGCCTGTTGGCGCTGGCGAACTACACCGCGATGTTCGCCGCGGCGCTGTCGTTTGTCCCCCGCGACAAGAAGCCACAGCTGCCGATCACGCTGACGCTCGCCGTGACCGCGGTCGCCGCCATCGCCGCGGCGGTCTGGTTTATCGCGGTGCAGGTCGTCGCCATCGGTGAGTTGTGCAAGTATTGCATGGGCACGCACGCGGTCGGCGTCGCGGCGGCGGTGCTTGGCCTGTGGGCCGTTACGCCCCGTGTTCAGATGAAGCAATTAGTGTCCGCCGGCGTTGCCGCGCTGCTGCTCATTGGCGTGATGATTACGGGGCAGCTGCTTGGTGATCCCCCGGCCGCGCCGGACGCGGTGATTACGTTTGCGGACGATGTCACCGCGGTGTTGCCCAAGATCGACGACACGTCGGTGGGCGACCCGCTCGGCCCGGCCCCGCTGGTGGCCGATCCGCTGCTGCCGAAGGCCGGCGACCCGCTGACCCGCGCGGGGTCGGTGAAGCAGGTGGATATCCCGCCGATCGACAAAGCCACGCCCGCCGATGGCCCTCGCATTGTGAAGTTGTATGGGGGGCGTATCGAGATCGACACGACGAAGGTCCCGATCATCGGCGACCCGCACGCGCCGGTCGTGTTGGCGGTGTTGTATGACTACCGCTGCTCGCACTGCCGTGACACGCGCGTCATGCTCGAGAAGACCAAGCAGAAGCACGGCGACAAGCTCGCGATCGTCTGCCTGCCCACGCCCCTTAGCTCCAAGTGCAACCGCCTGATCCGGCGGTACAACGCGAACAACCGCTACTCCTGCGACCTGGCCAAGGTGTCGCTGGCGTTCTGGAAGGTCGCGCCCGAGAAGTGGGCCGAGTTCGACAAGCTGATGTACTCAAGCGAGGAGCACCACACCCCCGCAAGGTCGCAGATCGCCGCCGGGAAGATGATCAAAGATAAAGACCTGACCAAAGCGCTGCGAGAATCCTGGGCGGATGAACAGATCAGCCGGGACATCACAATGTACGCCACCGCCGGAAAGGCCTCGGGCAAGACGACGCTGCCGATGCTGATCTCGATCCACGGGATCATGACCGGCACACCGAACCACCCGCTGGATATCGACGACCTGCTTGCCGGCAAACACAGGAATTAACCCACGCATTCTTTCCCGAAGCCCCCGGTTCTACCGGGGATCATTTATTAGTCACCAGGATTCCCGAAACCCAACCATGCCCACCACCCCCGCCAATATCAAGACCACCCTCATCGTCGGCATGGAGATCCACGTCGAACTGTCCACCCGCTCGAAGATGTGGACCAGCGCCCCGAACGTCGCCCACCGCGACTACTTCAACGCCGAGCCGAACACCCTGCTGGACCCGGTCGTGATCGGGATGCCCGGGACGCTGCCGGTGATCAACAAGCAGGCCGTCGAGATGGCGGTCCGCGTCGGGCTGGCGCTCGGATGCGAGATCGCCAAGAAGACCAAGTGGGACCGCAAGAGCTACTACTACCCCGACCTGCCGAAGAATTACCAGATCAGCCAGTACGACCAGCCGATCTGTGGCGAAGGGTCGCTGGATATCCCCGGCGGAGACGGCAGTGATGCTGGCAACACCCGAACCATCCGCATCACGCGGGCTCACCTCGAAGAAGACGCCGGCAAACTCATGCACGAAGCGCCCGGCGGCGCACCTATCGACCACTCGATCGTCGACCTGAACCGCGCGGGGACACCGCTGTTAGAGATCGTCACCGAGCCGGACTTCCGCACCGCCGACGAGGCCGTGACGTTCGGCCAGATGCTCCGCGACATCTGCCGGCACCTGGGCGTCACCGAGGGCGATATGCAACGCGGCCACATGCGCTTCGAGCCCAACATCAACGTCCACATCGAGAAGGACGGCGAAACCTTCAAGACCCCCGTCGTCGAGATCAAGAACCTCAACTCCTTCAAAGCCGTCCACGGCGCGATCACCCACGAATACCAGCGCCAGGTCGATGAATGGCTCGAGACCGGCAAGGTCATGGGCGCACGCGCCAAGTCCACACGCGGCTGGGACGACAACAAGTTCGTCACCACCCCCCAGCGTGAAAAAGAAGACGCCGACGAGTACCGCTACTTCCCCGACCCCGACCTGGTGACCGTCGCCATCGACGACGACTGGCTTAGCCGGATCAAGCAGACCGTTTCCGAGCTCCCCGCCGACAAGCGCGCCCGGTACACCGGCGAGTTCGGCCTTAGCGACATCGATGCCGACAACCTCCTGGACGATCCCCGCCTCACCCGTTTCTATGAAGACACGATCGCCGCCGGCACCGACCCCAAACGCGCCGCCGCGATGCT